>VEND01000099.1 GCA_009711765.1 Bacillota bacterium
ATGATTTAGCATATGCTTATATCAATTATAGAGTTATAATAATGTAAAGTAAATACATAAATACTTTAGTTAGTACAATGAGTTTACCAACTTACTTTACATTATCATTTACTATACATAACCCTTGGACTGAGGGCTATAAGGCCTTGCAAAGCTTAAAATAGAACCTAATGAAGCACATATGAATTGTGTTTGTTGACTTTTATAAACCTTTCCATTATCAACAAATATTTTTTTAGGAATACCTCTTTTGGCTACGCCACTTTTAAATACTGATAACAAAGAAAGTAAATTATCAGTAAAAAATGCTTCACAATGAATTATAAGTCTAGTTGCATCATCAATTATTGCAATAATATATGTTTTTCGCTTTTTACCATTAATAGTTAAATATGGGCCAACAGAAATATCTGATTGCCAACACTCATTAGGATATTGAAATTCAAAAGCTTTTCTTTCCACTGCATTTAATTTATTAGTTGTTAACTTTGAATTTGATATAAATCTTTGTACAGTTGACAAAGAAACATCATTTACCTTTATATATCCTTTAGCGATTAATTCATAATAAATGGATTTAGCAGACCGCTTAGGAGCATCCCTTTTCATTGATGTTATAGCTGACTTAATGTCGTCAGACAGTTTCCGAAGTTTCCCTTTATCAGATCTAACTTTAGGATATAAACCATCTATACCATATTTTTTATACAGGCGGAGCCAGTCTTTTAAAGTTGCTGGAGCATATTCTTTTTTCAACCCCTTTGGTGTATCATATTTCTTTGCTGACACTTCTTCTAAGTATTTTTTAGCAGTTTCTTGAGTATAGGTTTCAGTAATTAGTGGTGCAATTAGTGAATACCTAAACAGTGCTATTTCTCGTCTAATTTCTTCATTCATAATATACCTCCTTAAAATTTTCTTATATATATTATGAACTTGTCAGTTAGAGATACCCCTAAAAAGTTATGTGGGATGTGAATATGTGAAAAAAACATATAAAAAGTCTAAGTATGAAGCAAAAATAAAGTGGAATAGAAACTAAAATTAAGAAAATATATGAAATAATCTAAAAAAAGACATAGCTATCCCCTAAAATATTAACTTTAAATTTTAGCAAAGAAGTATTTTGGCATTTTCATAAAATATGTATAGTTAAAATCATCTTTAATTTGTATGAAATTTTTAATCTTTTCAATAACAGCAGCTTCGCTGGTATTATTCATGTCATAATAAAAATTATCATAGCATGCAAAAAATAGTTTTATAATATGTAGGTTATTCTTATATCTTTTTTTAAAATTAGTAATATGAGCATCATTTAAATTAGAATTATAATTTAATTTTCTCACTTTATTTATTATTGTTGAATAAGACTGCTTAAGAACATAAACATTGTATAGACAATTAAAAATAAAATCGAAAGAATATTGATAATATGGGATTAAAAAGCTAGGTAATAGAGAGTATGTTTTATTACAGGCAGGACATTTAATCCGTAGGATCTGAATTCTATATGTATTATATTTAGTGATGACATTACGAGAGTAATATCCATGGCGATGTAACATTCCTTCAAAACCACAGTTTCCACACCCAAATTTAGGAATATATGAATTTTCTTTTCCTAATTTTAAATATTTAGTTATACTTTTATATATTTTGGTTATACTTATCATATATTTGGATATCCTTTTATTGTTTTGGGGGAAGAGTGTGATGGCTCTTCCCTTGTTGTATTTTTAAGGATTATTACCACCTTGTCCAACTTTATACAAATAATGCAGATTAAATAATCTTACTTATACTTAGTCAGATTATTTAATCTGCATTATTTAATTGGGATAATATAATTTGACTTTTTTTAGAAGTATTAGGTTGAAATAAACTGCCATATAACAGGTATTATTATGAATCAAATAATTTGCATTGATAATGGAAATAAATGTCATAAAGCGTTAGGAAGATACGAAGGGAGTAATATTTCTTATTCAACTGGTTTTATTGAGTCAGATGTAGAGCCTATCTCGAAGGATAACTTATTAACATATAACGGTAAATATTACTCTGTAGGAACAGGTCGTTTTAGTACCATATATAATAAGGCAGAAGATGAAAGGTGCTTTATTTTAAGTCTACCAGCCATAGCAAACTATCTTGGTAGCCAGTTTGCCAATAGGACCACTGATATAATACTAGCAGTTGGCCTACCCATTGGGAATTATGGAACTCTAAAAGATGAATTTAAGAAATACTTTACTAGACCAAATGAAATAGGGTTTAATTGGCTAGGGGTTGACTATAGTGTGAGGATCAAAGAGTGTTTAGTTTTCCCACAGGGATATTCGGCCTATCTTACAGTATTTAATGAGTTTAAAGATACACAAGTTGTATGCTGCGATATAGGTGGGTATACAGCAGATATTTTTACTGTGAATAAAGGAGGCAAATTAGATATTAGATCTGCAACTTCAATTAATAGAGGGGTTATAAGGCTCTTTAAAGATATTCAACAACAACTGTTAAGAAAAGATATAAGAATTTCAGAAGAACAAATAGAGGAAGTATTAAAAGGCAGTGATCCTATTTTGATTGATAAAACTATTGTTAATCTAATCAATAGTAAGGCCAAACAATATACTGAAAGTTTAATAGATGAATTAAGGGAGATGGGGCATGAAACTAGAATGAATCCTATGCTCTGGATTGGTGGTGGCTCCTTGCTCCTAAAAAGGTTCATTGAGCAGTCAGATAAGGTAGGATATGTGGAATTCCTTGATCAGTATGCAAATTGTAAAGGATATCAACTATTAGCAAAGAAGGCATTAGCAAAGGGTGAGTAATATGTCTAATATAAAAAGAGTAAACTTGTCCTTTGACATAGATAGACCCAAAGATTACAAGGTATATAACATACTTAAAGATAAGAGAAATAAGACAGCCTATATTATAGAAACTATACTGGCAAGTCTAGAATCAAATAATAATAACATAGATAGACATGAGTTAAAGCAGGTTTTTATGGAAGTGCTTAAAGAAGCAGATATATCAATAAGAAAAGATGATAAAAAACAAATCAATAACACAGAAGATATTCCAAATGAAGTGTTTGATATAATTTCAAGCATTTAAAGGACAAATTGCGAGGGAGTGATATATTCACTCCCTTTATTATTTATAAATTTATTTTAAAATGAATCTATTAGAGATAAGTTCTATTTAGAACTAGAAAATATTCCTAGAACTATTTAGAACTATAACAGAATAAAAAAATAGAGCCATTAGGCTCTATTGAGGAGATTACTGTGGAAAACTATTAGTATTCAAAAAGTAGTGACGCTTTAGGACGATGTATAAATCATTACCTGCATCTTCTTTATCATCTGTATACTCTACCCATTTCTTTGAAGGAACTATTTCCAGTAAAGAGTATTTCAAAAAATATTCAATTTTATCATCTTCACTTTTCTTATTGAATCCATGCTTTCGCTTTCCAGTATCTATTACTGAATTAACAATTCTCTTGATGTGAGAATCCACATCATGGTCAATAGTATGATTAATGCATTCTGTGAATGAAACATTTTTAAATTTAGATATATTAACTATTAGCATAATAATCAGCCCCTTTCTATTTGATGAATGGATTTTAGTGAATCATACTATGGCAAGTCAAGTAAAATGTGAAAAATAATAAAAAATCCAATAGAAAAGTGTGGTTTGAAAAATTTAAATAAAGAAAAATGGATTCTAAAATACCACAATATTACAATTTACAATTCTAAATTCGAGTTTGTTAGTTTAGAATCGGTTTCCTTATATAGAGACAAAAAAATGAATTTTCAAAAGTGGATTTAAGATTTGGGTTTTATATAAAAAGTCATTTTAAGTTAGAAACTGTATATTTATAAGACTAAAAAATACAGAATGTTTTAATATAAAAACTTTTTCCCTTCGCCCTGAAATTCTAAAAATATATATTATGTTATTAATTGAGAGAGAAGAAGTTCTAAAACTCACCTCAAGTTTATGAACATAGATACAACAATACTTAAAACAGCATATTGAAATAAAGATACTAAAATTGTTATTAGTAAAACAAAAAATAAAGTTTTTTGAAACAAATCCTTAAAAACCAAATTCATGTGTTATGTTAAATTCACAACGACAGAAAACCGGTTTTCATATCTGTTGTAACGCTTGATATCACAGAATAGTGCTAAAAAGGAACAAAAAGATACAAGTAATTATCAAATATAAGAAAGAATTATTATGAATAATGAAATGATTAAACTATTAAAGAAACCATCATAAGCAATTAAAAATATTTAAATAAAATAAACTTGAAAACTTTTTAGTATGAGAATAAAAAAATAATTGAAAGGATGATTTAATATGGAAAAAGATACAAAAAAGAAAATAAAAGAAGTAGTAATAAAATTGGATAGGATGGCTCATGAAAGTTTACTGAATATGCATTTTAGGCCTTATGAGTCAGTGGAGAATAAAGCAGATTATTGCATTATGGCACATGAGCAGTGCATAAAGGATACAAAAAAAGAGTTATATAATCGGTTTAACTATGATGAGATTGCTTTTTTACTTTATGCAAATGTAGGTAGACTTTACAGTGCATATATTAATATGAAGGAACAATTAATCCGAAGAATATGTATCCATTATAATTATAGCATTTCTATAGGAATTAGACATGATGTTGACATTGATACATTGCTAGAAAAGGTTGACAAATTAACAGTTTTTCAATCATATGTTTTAATTTATATGATTTTAGAATTTCTTGACTTTCATGGTAAAAAAGGAGGATTCACAAATGATGATTTAAAGAAAACTTTTAAGATTATACCTAGTGAAAATAAGGATATTTAAAATAAGGAAAGATTATAAATTACTGATTACTAGAGTCTATAATATAAGGAGGAATTTTAAATGAAAAAAGAATATTTAAGATATAACAATATAGATGAAGGTAAGTTTTTTGGAATTAAGAAAGAGGCGTTATATCCTCTTATAGCAGTGGCATTAGGATTAAATTCTAAAGTTTATACAATGATTGATGACATATACAACAAAAATAGAGGTAAATATTATAAGTTTGCCAAAGAATCAGAGGCATATAATAGAGGAATAATTACAGAATATCCACTTGTAGTTGAAGATTATGCAAAGAAAGTTTTGGGAATCTTATGTGGCAATAATAACCAAAATATATTATTGCCTGTTCTAAAAAAAGGTTGGAAAAAAATACATCTATTATCTAAGGATGTTGAAATGATAAGCATAAATGAAGGGATATCATTATATGTTACAGAAAATCGTTATCTTGATAATTATGAACTAATCGAATATGTAGGTGTAACTATTTTAGCATCATTTATTCAAGGTATTGCTCTTTCTATACATGACCCAATTTCAGAAGCAATGTTTAAAAATGCGTACGCCCTAATAAATGATTATCAACAGCACGAATGGTTATATAAAGGCAGAATGCTAAATAAAGAATTTAAGAAAGAGGTAAAAGAAATAAAGAGACAAGTAAGTAGAAAAATTAATATAGAGAAAATATGCGATCCTATTTATATTGACTCAAATAAATTGTTAAATTCAACAGCAATGAGTATTCGAGCAATATTTAAAGATGAAGGATTATCAAATTTTTCTACCATAAAAGACTTGAATGATAAAGACATCTTTGATATCTTATCAAATTATTTAATCGCATACGATATAGAAGAAGTAGATCCAGAGTTGATGGCTACACGCATTTTGTATACTGCACATCTTAGAGAAGTTGTTAAATCTTATAAAGATGCAAAGAAGTATTATTTTAATACTAATGAAGAAGTGAAATTATCAGAATTAGAAGAAATAAAGAATAGGTTATATGAGGTTGAAAAAGAAAATAAAATTTTAAGGGATAAAAATAGAAGGTTACAGTTGAAAAACAAACAATTACAAGATGAAGTTAATATGTGTATATTAGATGAAAAAAGAAAGTTTAAGAAAATATTAAAGAAAAAAGATCATCAAATAGAAGAATTAGTGTCAGAAAATAATCAGTTAAATAACAATGTAAATATGCTAGAGGATATTATTGAAAACTTGAATCAAAGAAAAGGTGTAGACTTAGAAGAAAAAATTATTAGAATGGTACAGGGAAAGAAAATAGATGGAGTAATAATAGGAGGCCATGAAAATTGGCAAAGAAAAATGAAGAGCATATTCTCAAATTTTAAGTTTATAGGTGGATATGAAGAGAGTTTTAATACAAAAGTTTTAAAGGATAAAGATGTAATAATGTTTAATACTAGTTATGCATCACATGGAGTTTACTATAAATTGAAGGAAGCGACAAAGGGTATTAACAAGAAAATAGTATATATCAACTCAAAAGGATTTTTAAGTTCACTAATGGAAATTAGAGAAGAATTGGCTAGTTAATTTATTTTAGAAACTACTATCTATATGATGGTAGTTTCTTTTTAATAAATCAACTACTAATTAACAAATATAATATTTTACTATAATAAAGAGATACAGTAAAAGTACCAGAAATTACTCCTTAAAAATAGCAAATATATTGTGTAATATTATATATTGAGGAGGTAAAATATGAATATAAAAGACATTGAAATGGAAGGAAAAGTATACTCTACACTATTGGCTAATATATCTCAAGCATTTGCTTACAAGAAGAATGTCCGAAAAGAAATTGATAAGTTATATGAGAAATTTAAAGTTAGAGCCTACAAAAAAGCAACAAAATCTATAGCCTATACTAGTGATGTAATGACATATGGAAGTTTGGAGGATGAAATATATCGCAAGAAAGCACTTGGCTTAATACTATTAGGAGAAGAAGATGAAGTAATTAAGAAAAAACTACTTGCAATCATTAAAAGAAATTTTGGAAAACTATATTCTGTTATTATATCAAAAAAAGAAGAAGCCTTCATTGAATATATGACTAGCATTATAATAAATACGGGTGAGGATGATCCAAATTACAGAAAAGCAACTGAATATTTAATAGTCTACTTAATTATAAAGTGCTTTGAATATGATAATATAAATGGGCTTTATAAAGATTTTCTAAATAATATACTAGAAACAGTGAAATCAATGAATAAGCATTCATTGATAAATATGAATACAGAAACTGCTATTAAAGAAAATAAAAAAATTATAAATTCAATATTAAACAGAATATCTGAAAACAGAGGGTATTATTCTTGCTATGAAGATATATTTAATACAGATGATGAAGATATTAAAAGATATGAAACAATGATTACTATGTTATTCGACTTTGAAAAACTAAGTATAAGTAATCTTTTAAGTAGTGTCAAATTAAAAGAGAAAGATATTAATGAAATACTTCTGCCATATGCTATGGTATATAAGGATAAAAATCTTGAAAGAACTACTAATTTATTAATAAATGGGATAATAATAAAGTCCTTACTAAAGGCATATAAGTCTGTGAAGGGGATGTATTTTAAAAACAACAAGGAAACTTTGTACTTAGACTTTGAGAAACTTAACGGATCAAATAAATGAATTAGAGGTCAAAAACGAGGAATCTACTAACAAATTAAATGATCTCAAAATTCAGTTAAATCAAATAAATTTAAAAAATAAAAAACAAATAAATAAAATTGAAAATGGCTATAAAAGCGAAATCAGTTTACTAAATAAAAAGATAAAGCAATTAGAAGAAAAGTTGAAATACGAAAGGAAAAACAACCTAGAATTAGTTGAACTGCGTGAAATTGTATTTAAAATTAAAAATGATGATAATATAAATAATGTATCCTATGATTTACAAGATGTTATCGGTGAGAATAAAATAATGATAGTAGGTGGAACACCAGAATGGAGAAAGAGGCTTAAAGATAAGCATTCTCAAATACTTACATTAGATGGATTTAAAGAAACATTTGATGTAAGAATCTTTGACAACATTGATTTTGTCTTTTTTTATGTTGGTTACATGAGTCATGCTACTTACTACAAAGCAGTTAATGTGTTAAAAAATAAGGATATACCTTTCAAATATATTGGGAGAACTAATATTGAATCGGTTGAAAATGAGATGGTAGAAGAACTTATAAGATTAACTAAATAAGTATTAGAAACAAATTAAAACAATATCATATTAATTGTTATTATCTTCTTCATACTAAATAAAGAGTTTTGAATAATGTTAAACAGGAATGACTTATTATCTTAAATAAGACTATTTAGAAAATCAAAGGGGTGATTAGTTATGATATTTAGCAAAGAAGATATAACGCTTAAAGCAAGACATATAGATAGAAGTGAAATATATAGAGTAGATATAGAAATGGATATTTTGTATAAAACTAAAGTAATAGGTTCAGTTAATGGAAGGCTATTTAACTTCGCTAAGGCTCGTAATGATATAGAAGATTCAAAAGAAGTGTATATAGATGATATTTTTTATAACGCTGGTCAAATAGAATGGGATCTATGGCAGGAAATATTGAAAACAGAAGAATCATTTGGAGAATTTAAAGATACTAATAGGCACTACCATGATGCTTTTTCAACATCATTTTTATATCATAATATATTTCTAATTAAAAGTTTCAATATAAAACCAGACTATAGACATAAATTTCCTATAGTCATAGAATTAATTTCTGCTGTTTGCATGGAAGAAATACCAGCACTTGCAGAGGTGATTATTATACATAAGCCATCCAATAATGAACTATTAAAGAAAAAGATAGAAATACATCTAAAACACTGTATAAACTTTGATAAACTTCACGATTCAGAATTCATTTTTCATTTCTGGACTTATCAAACTACCAGAAAAGATAATGAACAATAAAAAAATAAATTACTGATTACTAGAGTCCAAAATATTGGACTCTTTTATTTTGCCTAAATAGGTTAATAAAAAAATAAAACTTTAAAGTTTTTTAAAAAAATTCTTTAAAAACCAAATTCATGTGTTATGTTAAATTCACAACAACAGAAAAACCGGTTTTGATATCTGTTGTAACACTTGGTATTACAGAATAATGCTAAGAAGGAACAATAAAATACAAATGATTATGAAATAAAAGAAAGGTGGAATTTATTATGAATATTAAACCAATTGATACTATAAAGGCAGCAATTTTAACTAAGTACATGGGAGAGTGTGGTTCAGTTAATTACTTCAAAGAAGTAATTTTTCAAGATCAGTGGATTCATGAACTTTTAGAGGGACATATCGCAGTAGGGGTGTCGTCTGATAATGAAATTCATGTAGTAAGATGTGAGGATAGAGACAATCCTGAAGCAATTAGGATCATATTTACATTTATGAATGATGATCTTAGAGAAGAAATGGAGACTTGTTTACTATGTAGAGAGTGCAAAGACTTTGCAGATACAAATGTGATGATTGAAGATGTGTATTTTGTAAATATATAGGAAAGTAGTCTAGGAATATAGATAATTCCTTCAGTTATTGGTTTGCTAGATTTAAGCATTAAAAATTATAAAAAACAACTAATAGAGGAGATGATTATTATGAAAAAAGTAATTAATAGAAAAGTTTACAACACAGAAACAGCAGAATTAATAGCAGAATATTGGAATGGATTAGGGGTATCAGATTTTAGATACTTATCAGAGGATTTGTATAGAACTAAAAAAGGAGCATACTTTCTGCACGGAAGTGGTGGACCTATGACAAAATACTCTGAATCAAGTGGAAACTCAACTTGGGGAATAGAAACAATTATCCCTTTAACGGATCAAGAAGCCTATGAATGGCTGGAAGAACACGATGAGAGTGAAGTCATTGAAAAATACTTTGGAAATATGTTAGAGGAAGCATAAAAAATTATTTGAAGGTGTATAAAAGCAGATACTGTATAAAGTTATACAGTATCTGCATATCAATCATACCCTAAAACAATTTAACAATAGGAGGTGGAAGTAATATGGAGAATCAAGTTAAGAAAAATGATATGGAGCAATTACTCGAGATTTTTAATAATAATACTATAAAGAAAATAGGAAAATTTCTATCTTTGTGTAGAAGTTATAACTGTCAGGGTGTAGATAGAATAAGAAATAGCAAAAGCGAGATTGATTTATTAGGTATCATTATAGAAACTTCATTAAGTTTGGATATGTATATTGACTTTAAAAGTATTCCTAAAGAAGAAATTATTAGTTTGAGTGAACAAGACTTCAAGGATTTAATTGTCTTATTAAATAATAAAAATCTTTTTGAAGCAATTAAAATATCTTTAGAACTACGCAGTCTATTAAAATAAATTTATAAAGCAAATTAAACAATAAACTAATAATAATGTTTAAAAGCAATGGATCAAAACAAATTAATTGTAAAGGTGATGGTTATAATGTTGATGCAAATGAAAGTAATTAGAAAAGACGAATTAGAAAATATTTTAGAATCAGAAAATAACACTACAGATAAAAAAGGATTAAAATTTGATGAGAATTGTGTGATTGTTTATGACAAGGATACTAGAGAACAAGTTCGTTATCTTCCATATATAGAAAAGTACACGATCGAAGAATATTATAAAGATAGTTGGGAAGATCTAAAATTTGCTCTTGAATTTCTACCACAAGATATAGGAAAGATTGATGATTGGTATATTGTAAAGGTAGAAGGAAGAACATCTTTTCATTGCTATGTTTGTTACAAAGGTAAATCAGTTTCAAAACTTCAACATAAATGTGATATATCAGAGTTTATGGCAATAATAACGATAACTAGTAAAAGATTCATAGCATAACTATTTTAAACCCCTGTTGCTTTATTAAGCAGTAGGGGTCTTATTTTTTATAACACTTATGAAATAACAGAAGTTGGAAATAGTTTGACTAGAGTGATATAATAAAATCATGAGAAAAAATGGCCCATATGAAAGGGGAGAATTCCAAGAATATGTTAAGATATTCATCAACTATAAAATCAAGACCATATTTGTATTTAGAATTAAAAAAGGCTTTATCCTTGAAATTACAAGGGTTTAGCAGTGACCAAATAAAAGATAAAGCAATAAAAGAAAATATTTTTTCCATGAATAGTGAGAACAGAAAAAAGGAAATTGCTTCAACGATATTAACAAGAATGGAAGTTTTAGACGAGTTTTTAATGGACAAGATAGTAAAGGGTACACTCGAAACAAGTAAACAATTAGCCCTGTACGCCTTACTGAAAACAGATTTATTGTTTTTTGAATTTATGAATGAAGTATATAAAGAAAAATATATACTAAATGACCTAGTTATAACGGATAAGGACTTCAATATCTTCTTTCAGAGGAAAGCAGAGCAAAGTGAAAGAGTTGCTTCTTGGAAGGATTACACATATTACAAATTGAAGCAAGTATATATAAGAGTATTATATGAAGCAGGGTTTATTGAAAAAGTTGATAAAGGAATAGAAATAAAGCCTCCTATCATTGAAAGAGAGGTAATTGATTATCTAACTAAAAAGAATGATGAAGTATATATTGAGGCTATGTTGGGAGAGGTTTAAATGGAAATATATAAAAAACTGGATAAAATACTCCCTAAATTATTAGATGGAAGTTTTAGGGAAAGTAAAGGATTAGGCAACGAAATAGGTTACTACATATTTGATTATGATCCTAAACATGAAATGGTAGTTAGAAACCATATAAAATTTTTAAAAGAAAAAGTAAAAAATGATGGTTCAGGAGTAGAAATTATTGAGTTTGACTTATATGAAGTAATGTTAGAAATTTTAGAAGAAAAAGGCTATCTTGAAAAAACATTTGATATGGAAAAGAAAAAAGGTAGTGACAAAGTAATTATGCCGATAAAAAGAAGTTTAAGGCTAACTCAAAAGAATGACTTATTAATAGACTATATAAAAACTAGGGTAGAAAAGAACCATATAGTTTTTCTAACAGGGGTTGGAAAAGCATGGCCTATTATTAGATCCCATACTGTACTGAATACACTTCATGCAGTTATTGATCAAGTGCCACTTGTGATGTTCTTTCCCGGTACATATGACGGGCAAGAACTACAATTGTTTAATGAGATTAAAGATGATAATTATTATAGAGCATTTAAATTAGTAGATTAATAAAAGGGGAAGGGGAGATTGATTATGCAATTAAAAAAGATGTTTTATCAAGATATTGAAAGAGATATTAAAGGTGTTATAAAAATAGGCCAAGATGATGAAGTGAATGTCGAAAATGAATTATCAGAATATGTGGTAACTAGAGAATTAAAAAAGCACTTTGATGATTTCTTTGAAGCCTATAAGAAGGGTATAAACAACCATACAGATAAAATGGGTGTATGGATTAGTGGATTCTTTGGTTCAGGTAAATCCCATTTCTTGAAAATATTGTCATATTTACTTGAGAATAGAAAGGTAAACGATAAAAAAGCAGTAGACTACTTTAATGATAAAATGAAAGATCCTATGGTACTAGCAGATATGAAAATGGCTGGAGATACTAGTGCAGATGTAATACTTTTTAATATAGATTCAAAGTCGGATTCTGATTCAAAAACCAATAAAGATGCCATTGTTAAAGTGTTTATGAAGGTATTTAACGAAATGCAAGGCTTTTGTGGATCAATTCCTTGGTTGGCAGATTTAGAGCATGGTATGGCTAAAAATGGAGACTATGAAGCCTTTAAAGATAAATTTAAGGAATTGTCCGGTAGCACTTGGGAAGAAAGTAGAGAAGATTTCTTTTTTGAGGAAGAAAATATTATAAAGGCACTTACTGAAACGACAAAAATGAGTGAAGAAGCAGCAAGAAATTGGTACAACAAAGCAGAAGATACATATTCACTTAGTATTGAGAAATTCGCTAATAGAGTTAAAGAATATATAGAATCTAAAGATAGAGATCACCATGTAATTTTCTTAGTAGATGAAATAGGACAGTACATAGGAGATGATGTAGGTCTTATGCTAAATCTTCAAACAGTTGTGGAAGATTTAGGTACATATTGTGGAGGAAAAGCATGGGTAATGGTAACATCTCAACAGGATATAGATTCAATTACTAAAGTTAAGGGAAGTGACTTCTCTAAGATACAAGGTCGTTTTAATACAAGACTTAATTTATCAAGTGCTAATGTAGATGAAGTAATAGAAAAGCGTATTCTTAGAAAGAATGATGTAGCAAAGGACACTTTAAAACTCTTATATCAAAATAAAGAGTCTATTATTAAAAATCTAATAACTTTCTCATCTGATACACCAGAGATGAAAGCATATGAATCAGAGGATGACTTTGTTAAGGTATATCCATTTATACCATATCAATTTAATCTTTTACAGTCGGTATTTACAGGAATTAGACTTCATGGAGCCAGTGGTAAACATCTTGCAGAAGGAGAAAGATCTTTATTGGGGGCTTTCCAAGAAGCAGCAGTACAATTTGTTAATAAAGAAGAAGGTACAATAGTTCCGTTTTCAGCATTCTATGAGACCATTGAATCTTTCTTGGATTCTAATATTCGTACAGTAATTATCCATGCACAGGATAACAGTAGACTTACCCCTAAGGATGTTGAGGTATTGAAACTATTATTCTTAGTTAAATATGTTAAGGAGATGCCTTCTAACATAGAAAACCTCGCTACTCTAATGGTTCAAAATATAGATGATGATAAATTAGATATAAAAAAAGAAATTGAAGGTTCACTAAAGAGATTAATGAGGGAGACCCTTATACAGAAAAATGGAGATGAATATATCTTCCTTACGGATCAAGAACAGGATGTCAATAGAGAAATCCAAAACATTCATGTTGATGTTAATGAAATTATTCAAAAACTAGGGGAAGAAATATTCGGAGGTATCTATACAGAAAAGAGATTTAGATATAATGCAAGATACAATTTTGATTATAACAAGATTATTGATGACAAACTGATTTCATCACAGAAAGGTGAAATAGGGTTAAAGATTATTACTCCTTACTATGATACAGGTGTTGAAATGACAGAGCAGGAACTTAAAATGATGTCAACTAGAGAGGATAATCTAATAGTTAATTTACCAAGTGATACAACCTTCTTAGAAGAAATAGACGAAATATTAAAAATAGAAACTTATCTAAGAAGAAAGGGAGGCAGTAAGTCCACTTCTGAAAAAGAAGAAATTAGGATTAGAAAGTCTAGGGAAGTAAGTGAAAGAAAAGAGAGAGTTAACCACTTACTAATTGAGGCTATAAAGGATGCAGATATATATGCAAACTCTCAAAAACTTAATATTAAACCTAAAAATCCAATTGAGAGGATTAATGAAGGTTTTAAAACACTAATAAACAATAAGTTTGACAAACTTAACTATATTAATTCTTTTATTGATAGCAAAAAAGAATTAAATGACATCTTGCAAGAAACAGATATGCAAATGAAATTAACTGATGATACTCCGAACAAATTGGCAATGGATGAAGTAAATAGAGCCATAACTAGAAAAACTGATAGAAATATACCAGTAACATTAAAGACATTGTTAGATGATTATACCAAGGCTCCATTTGGATGGAAAGAGTTAGATATTCAAGGTATTATACTTAGACTATTTAAGAGTCAAGAAATAAAACTACAATTAGGTAATGAATATTTAAATACCTCCGATAGAGGGCTTATTGATTATCTAACAAAGAGAGATTATAAAGAACGATTAGTTATTAAGAAAAGAGAAAAAACACCACCTAAATATATTAAAAATGTTAAGGAACTAAGTAAAGATCTATTCAATCATACTTCAATGCCGAGTGATGAAGATGGGTTAATGAATAGATTTATAGATCTTTCTAAGGATGAGTTATCTAATATTAAGGAACTATTAGTAGAATACAAAAGAAATAAATATCCCGGGAAAGATGTCCTTGAATCAGGAAAAGAGTTATTTGAAGAAATCACCAGTATAAGGGATGCTAAAGTATTTTATGAAAGATTATATGAGTTAAAAGATAACTTATTAGATTATGAAGAAGATGTATTTGATGTAAAGAAATTTTTTAAGAATCAACAGGATCAGTTTGATAAGGCACTACATCAGTTAAATATATATAACAAAAATAGAACCTATGTCGTAGACAAAGAGGCTATTGATTTAATTAATCAAATAGAGGAAATAGTAAAATCAAAAGAGCCTTATAATGATATTCAGAAACTACCTAATGTAATAGATGAGTTTGTATTCAAGTTTACTGACTTATTAGAGAAAGAGTGTAAGCCAGTTAGGGAAGTTATAAAGAGTGACCATCAAAAGGTACTAGACGAATTAAAATTATATGATTTTGAAGATGAGTTTAAAGTAACATTTAATAAAAGGTTTGATGGATTATTAAGTAGGTTAGATTCTGCTAATGATTTCTATGAAGCAATAGCAATGAAAGAAGAATCTGATAGGATAAAACTTCGTTGTTTTGAAGAAATTGAGCAAAAGAAAAGGGAAATAGAGAGACAAAAGAAAAAGAAAGATGATGGTCCAACCACAATAAGTGGAGGAGAAACACCACCATATAAGACTAAGAAAACACGAAATATTAGTATAGCAAATATACTACATGGTGCTAAAACGATTGAATCAAAGGAAGATATAGAAGAAGTTATTAATCAAATTAGAAGAAAACTAGAAGAAGAATTAGATGAAGATACCAAGATAAAACTAATATAGGGATAGGGGGATAAGGATGAATAAGACTGCGATTAAGAACTTTTCAATAAGAGCAAGAAATAAATTGATTGAGGATATAAAGCAAAAGGCATTTGAATTAGGAATTACTGAAAAAGAAATAAAGAATATAGAAACCTTTGAAGGTGGATTTCAGGTTGAAGGTACGGATATAAAAAGAACTATTAAATATTATCCAGCAGAAAAGGTAGAAAAAATAATTGAAGAAAAAAGAAATGATCTAGTCAGTAAAATTAAAGACAAAGGATTTGAGCAGATAATAGAAGAAGTTGCATATACTTGGTTTAATAGATTCATTGCATTAAGATTTATGGAAGTAAATGACTACTTACCAACAGGGGTTAGGGTATTATCTTCTGAAGAAGATACAGTTGAACCTGATATTATCAAAGAGGTTTTAAACTTAGACTTAGATATAGATAAAGAAATAGTGTATAATCTTCAAGATAACAATGATATAGATGAATTATATAAATATCTATTAATAAAACAATGTAATAAACTTGGAGAAATCATGCCCACAGTATTTGAAGAAATAGCAGATTATACGGAGTTATTACTTCCTGATAATCTACTAGCAGAAGGATCGGTGATTAGAGATTTAGTAGAATCAATTGATGAAGAAGATTATAAAAATCAAGTAGAGATTATAGGATGGTTCTATCAATTTTATAACCAAGAAAAGAGAGAAGTTATTTTTGATAGCAATATGAGCAATAGAAAAAAAATTCCAAAATTCGATATTCCAGCAGCAACTCAAATATTCACTCCTAAGTGGATAGTCAAATTTATTGTTCAAAACTCATTAGGAAAGTATTGGTTAAAATTTCATGAAGATAGCGATATAGCAATGAGTTGGGAATTTTTTATTAAAGATAAAAATGAAAAACTTAATAAAATAGATGAACAGAATATTAGTCCAGAAGATATAAAAATAATTGATCCTTCTATGGGATCAGGTCATATTTTGGTTTATGTATTTGAAATATTATATGAAATTTATTTATCTCAAGGATATTCAGAAAGAAAAATTCCTCAATTAATTTTAGAGAAAAATTTATACGGACTAGAAATTGATGATCGAGCAACACAGTTAGCAATATTTTCAGTTCTTATGAAAGCAAGGCATAAAAATAGAAGATTATTTAGAAAACCAATAAAATTAAATATTTACTCAATTCAAGAGAGTAATATTATTACTGAAGAAATGATTGATTATTTTGCTGATGGAGATGAACAATTAGAAAAAGATTTTAAACTTTTAGTCGATACTTTTAAAGATGCTAAAATATATGGTTCAATATTAAAAGTTGATAATATAAATTTCAATAGTATTGAAAAGAGACTTGATGAAATTAAGAATGAACAAACACTAATGTATAGTTTAGGGTATAAAAATGTTCTTTTAAATATAGTGCCGTTATTAATTAAGCAAGGAAGGATAATGAATAAAAAATATGAGATAGTTGTAACAAATCCACCATATATGGGACATGGTAGAATGAATAAAAAACTTAAGGAGTATGTTCAAGACTATTATTCAGATGTAAAAACTGATTTATTCTCAATTTTTATTAAAAAAGGTATAGATTGGACGAATATAAATGGTTATATAGGATTAGTAACACCATATGTATGGTTTTTTATAACATCTTATGAAAAACTAAGAAACTATGTATTAGATAAGACATCAATTAAATCCTTAATACAACTAGAATACAATGCATTTGAGGGGGCGACTATACCTGTATCTACTTTTGTATTGAACAAACAAACTAAGAATACTAATGGTGAGTATATCAAACTATCTGACTTTAAAGGAATAAAAACTCAACCTTTAAAAGCAATTGAAGCGATTGAAAATCCAAATGTTTATTATAGATACAGTTGTAATCAAAGGGCATTTGGGAAAATACCGGGAAGTCCATTTGCGTATTGGGTAAGTGATCAGTTTATTAGTAATTTTCAAGATGGAGAATTACTAGAAGATAAAATTCCTGTAAAAAAAGGTATGGATACGGGTAATAATAAGAGATTTCTAAGGTATTGGTATGAAGTAAATTATTTGAAAGTAGGTATCAATCTTACTAGTGGAAAAGATACTATAGAATTTAACAAGAAATGGATTCCTTATAATAAAGGAGGAGGATTTAGAAAATGGTACGGAAATAATGAATACTTACTTAATTGGGAGAATGATGGGTCAGAATTAAGAAATTCTTCTGCTAATTTAAGGAGTAAGCATTTATATTTTAAAGATTCAATAACTTGGAGTGCTTTAACTTCAAGCACTCCAAGTGCAAGATTATCTGATTATGGTGCTATTTTTGACTCGGCAGGGTCATCTATGTTTCCACAAAAAAATCATATAAAATTTTACCTTGCTTTTATGAATAGCAAAATTACAGAAAAAATGTTAAAGTTAATTAATCCTACACTAAATTATGGTTCTGGAACTGTAGGAAAATTACCAATTCTATCAATTAATAATGTAGAAATTAAAAATATAATAGATAGACTAACTGATGAATGTGTAATGATATGTAGAAAAGATTGGGATTCATTTGAAACCTCTTGGGATTTTAAAAAGCATCCATTACTTGAGTATAAAGAAGATGTTTATACAATTGAAGAATCGTTTAATAAATGGTCAGAGTTTAGAAATAAACACTTTAATCAACTAAGACAAAATGAAGAAGAATTAAATGAAATATTCACAAAAATTTACGGCCTTGAATATGAATTAACACCAGAAGTGGAAGAAAAAGATATAACTATTAGAAAAGCAGATAGAGAAAGGGATATAAAATCGTTTATATCCTATGCAGTAGGTTGTATGTTTGGGCGTTACTCATTAGATGAGGAAGGACTAGTTTATGCAGGTGGAGAGTTTGATATAGATAATTATAAGAAGTTTAAACCAGTAGAAGATAATGTGATCCCTATAACAACTGACGATTACTTTGAAGATGATATAGTAAGTAGATTTGTAGAGTTTGTTAAAGTAACCTTCGGGGAAGAAACTCTTGAAGAAAATCTAGAATACATTGCAGAAACTATAGGAAAGAAATCAAATGAAACTTCAAGACAGGCAATAAGAAATTACTTTACAAAGAAATCAGGTTTCTATAAAGACCATGTAAAGACATATAGTAAGACACCTATATACTGGATGTTTGATTCTGGCAAACAAGATGGATTTAAGACACTTGTATATATGCATAGATATGACCCGTCACTAGTTGCTAAAGTTAGAACAGATTATTTACATGAGTTACAGAAAAAATATGATGCTGAAATTAATAGGTTAGAAAGATTAATAGATTCAGATGTATCTGCAAGGGAGAAATCAGCAGCAAGAAAACAAAGAGACAAAGTTTCAAAACAATTACAAGAGTGTAAAGAGTATGACCAAGTAATTGCCCATGTTGCAAACCAGAGAATAGACATAGACCTAGATGATGGAGTTAAGGTTAACTATGCTAAATTCCAAAAGGTAGAAGTACCAAGGGGAGATGGAAAGAAACCATTAAAAGCAAACTTATTAGCCAAGTTGTAGAAAAGTAGGTGATAGGATGAATTTAAATGAAGTAAAAAGAATATTAGAAGAAAACTTAAATAAAGAACCTTCAGATGGACAAAAGAGAAACATAGTTTTTTGGTATGATGATGATGCAGAGTTTGTAGAAGATATTGATGGATTAGAGTTAGTTAATACAAAAATAATCAAACTAGAAGATAATAATAGTTTTTATATTAAGTATTTATTAGAAAAAGAAGATGCTTACTCTAATTATCTGATTTACTCATCAAAACCTAAGCCAAAACCTAGAGAAAATTGGCTATTAGACATATTTAAATACAGTGAAGAATTTTTTACGGACAAAGCCACTGTAAACATGAGAAGTTTAGGTATTAAAGATGATACCTTGAAGTCAGTATTTAAGAAGTATACGAAGTTTTTCAATAACAAAGAAAGATACAACAGATTTGCTTCATATAATATTAAAAACTATACTGAAGAAAAAGTAGATATTGCTGTACTATCTGCCTTATGTAAATTATCAGTTTTAGATTTTGAGTTAGTAGTTAAGTCTATCCTAATGGAAGAAGCAAATGAAGAAAATAAGTATATAGAAGATATAGAGAAGTTCGGGGATATAGATGCTTTTTGGAAGTTAGTAGAGACTAGATATGGATATCATATGGAAGAAAAAGATTTAGAGTCCCTTATGATAATGTTTATGGTAACAAATCTAAGTTATAATTTAGACACTGGACTACCTAAGACATGGGAGAAATTTGTGTCTAATCAAAGGGCTAATTCAATAATACTGATAGATCACTTTATGAGTCATAAGGATGATAGGGAAGTATATAATGTTTTAGCAAATAGTATAGAAGATAAACTTAACTTAAAGGATTATATTAAAAAATGGGATATAGATAAGTATATTTCATGTGATACATTTATGGCCTTTGACTTAGAAATAATATCAAAACTAATAAGCAACCTAGTTGAAGATATTGGAGAGTATGAGAAGTACAGAAAGATTATTAATAAAAGAAGAACTACCCATTGGTATAGTAACTTTGAAAAAGAATATAATACAATCTATTATGCAATGGAGATATTGAAATTACAGGATGAATTGCAAAAAACACTAAGAGGTTCTAATGCATTTGAGATAGTAAACAACTATACGGATAAATATTATTTATTTGATTATTATTATAGAAAGTTTTATTTATCATATGATGCTATTAAGGAAAACAAAGAGTTATTTAGTAGTTTATCAGAAATCATTGAGAATACATATACCAATTGGTACTTAGATGAACTATCAATCAAATGGTCAAGTCGCATTGAGGATGAACTAAAAGATGACATAAGGGTTCAAGGAGTTAATCAACAAAAGGACTTCTACAATAATTATATTAAGCCCCATGTAGAGAAAAATGATAGGGTATTTGTAATCATATCAGATGCGTTTAGGTATGAGGCTGCTGTAGAGTTTAATGATATATTAAACAAAGAAAGAAGGGGAACTACAGAACTTAACTTTATGCAAGGGAGTATTCCTTCCTATACAAAACTAGGCATGGCAACTGTACTACCCCATAAGAAGATTGATATAGATAATGATGCGAAGGTTATAGTAGATGGAATTGATAGTCAAGGAACTCAAAATAGGCAGAAAATAATATCAAACTATTGTAATGAATCTGTAGCGATTCAATATAACGACATAAAGGATATGAAAAGGGCAGATTATAAAAAAGTCTTTACAGGTAAGAAATTAGTTTATATTTACCACAATGTAATAGATGCACTAGGGGATAAACCTTTAACCGAAAGGGAAGTATTTGAAGGTGTAGAAAGGACCTTTAGTGACCTTAGTGATATTATAAGAAATTTAGTAAACAATGTGAGTGCCACAAATATTTATATAACAACAGATCATGGATTTATATACAGAAGATCAAAATTAATGGAAAACAATAAATTATCTAAGATAAAGGTTTCATCTATTGAGGAGAGCAGAAGATTTATACTAGCAGAAGAAGTTTCAGATGAAAAGGAAATCTTAAACATACCACTAAACTACTTAGTTAAAGATACAAACTTAAATGCGATTGTTCCAAAAGGTATCACTAGATATAAAGTTCAAGGTGCAGGAGAAAATTATGTTCATGGTGGTGCTGCTCTACAAGAGATAATTATACCAGTTATTAAATTTAAAAATATAAGAAAAGATGAATATAAATCTGAAAAGGTTGAAGTTAAACTAACTAATATAACTAGGAAAATTACAAATAGAATTACTTATTTAGAATTCTTCCAAACAGAGAAGGTAGAGGATAAGAAATTACCTATAACTTTAAAATTATATTTTGAAGATGAAGAAGGTAAACGAATATCTAATGAAAATATAATTATAGCAGATAGCAGATCATCTAGACCTGAAGATCGTACATTTAAGGAGAAGTTCACATTAAAGGATCAGGCCTATGATAAAGCAAAGAAATACTACTTAGTATTTGAAGATGATGAAGAAACAGTTGAAAAAATATATAATAAGATACCATTTAATATTGACTTATTAATTGTCAATGACTTTGGTTTCTAAGGAATCGGGGGATGTGCATGGATGAGTTAGATAAAAAACTTAATGAACATTTTGCTGGGCGAGTGGTTAGAAAAGATTTAACGAAAAAAATTAAAGAGGGAGCAAATGTTCCAGTTTATGTGTTGGAATATTTGCTTGGAATGTATTGTGCTACTGATGATGAAGATAGCATTAATGATGGAGTTGAAAGAGTAAAAAAGATTTTATCAGATAATTTCGTTCGTCCAGATGAAGCAGAAAAGATTAAATCTAAGATAAGGGAACTTGGACAATATACAGTAATAGATAAAGTAACTGTAAAGTTAAATGCAAAAAAAGATATATATGAGGCTGAATTTTCTAACTTGGGACTTAAAGGGGTAGAGATAGCACCCCATTATGTAAAAGAATACGATAAGTTGTTGGGTGGAGGTATTTGGGCTATATTGAAGATGAACTATTTCTATGATGAAGAAATAAGAGATGGCAGTCCATTTAATATAGGTCAATTAACACCTATACAAATGCCAAACTTAGACTTAGAAGAAGTATTTAAGCAGAGAAGAAATTTTAGTAAAGTTGAATGGATTGATGCACTTCTAAGATCCATAGGTATGGAGCCTACTCAACTAAAGGAGAATGTAAAGTGGCATATGTTAGAGAGGCTAGTACCTTTAGTAGAGAATAACTATAACATGTGCGAACTTGGACCAAGGGGTACAGGTAAATCCCATGTATATAAGGAACTATCTCCAAACTCCATCTTAGTGAGTGGTGGACAAACCACAGTTGCCAATTTATTCTATAATATGGCAAGAAAGCAAATTGGATTAGTAGGTATGTGGGATACAGTTGCCTTTGACGAAGTTGCAGGAATCACATTTAAAGATAAAGATGGCATCCAGATAATGAAAGACTATATGGCTTCTGGCTCCTTTGCCAGAGGGCGTGAAGAAAAGAATGCTTCTGCTTCTATGGTTTTTGTAGGTAATATCAATCAAAGTGTAGATGTATTATTAAAGACTTCTCACTTATTTGATCCTTTTCCTGAAGCAATGGCCTATGACACAGCCTTTTTTGATCGTATGCATTACTATTTACCCGGTTGGGAGATACCAAAGTTTAGACCAGAATTTTTTACTGATCAATATGGGTTTATTACTGATTATTTGGCTGAATTATTTAGAGAAATGAGAAAAAGATCTTTCACTGATGCACTAGATAAATATTTTAAATTAGGAAGTAATCTTAATCAAAGGGATGTAATTGCAGTAAGGAAAACAGTATCTGGACTTGTAAAACTAATATATCCAAATGGAGAGTACACAAAAGAAGATATAGAAGAAATAGTAAGATATGCATTAGTTGGCCGTAGAAGGGTAAAAGAGCAACTTAAAAAAATTGGTGGAATGGAATTTTATGATGTACAATTTTCATATCTACATAATGATACCTTAGAAGAAGAATTCGTTTCTGTACCAGAGCAAGGTGGATCTACAATTATACCTGAAGGCATGGGCAAACCCGGTCATGTATATACTGTGGCCAGAGGGAAATCAGGCATGTTCGGAGTATTTAAGGTTGAGACGGAAGTAGTTAATGGATCAGGAAAATTTGAAAAAACAGGACTTGCTTCTGATAGAGAAGCAAAGGAAAGTATTACAACAGCATTTAATTACTTTAAAGCCAACAGTAAAAATATAAGTGGAACAATCAGTACAAAAACAAAAGACTTTCTTATGCATATTCAAGATGTTCATGGTATTGGCTTAACCAGTGAATTAGCCTTATCTGCTTTTATTGGGCTATGCTCTGGCTCAATGAGCAAACCTGTACAAAGTCAATTGGTTGTATTAGGAAGTATGAGTATTGGTGGAACTATTAACAGAATTGAGGAGTTGCCAAACATCCTTCAAGTGTGCTTTGATGCAGGAGCAAAGAAGGTGTTATTACCTATGGCTTCAGCAGCAGATATTGGGACAGTTCCACCAGAATTATTTGCAAAGTTTCAAATATCCTTTTATCAAAACCCACAGGATGCTGTGTTTAAGGCATTAGGGGTAGAGTAAAGTTATTGTGTGAAAGGGGAAGTAGATTGAGGTGGGTAAAAAAGAATTCAGATCTTTATAGATTGGATAATGGTAAAATTATTGAAATTATAAACACTAATGATTTAGAAGATTTATTAAAACTGTATGCAGAAAAGTTTGAAATATCAGCATATAAACTTACTGAACATTTGCTTGAATCAGTAGATATAAGCAAATTAGACATTTACTTTTTTTCAGTGGCATACTTATTTAGGCAGAGTATAGAGTTGATTTTAAAGGCATTAGCATTTAAATATATTAGAAATAAAGAAGATAGAATAAAATTTCTTAAATTAACCAAGCATAATTTATACGATATTCTCATTAGAATCAAACCATATATTGAATCTGATATTAATGTTGATAAAAAATCCTTTGACTGGTTAATATCTTTCTTCGATAATATTAATGATATTGATAAAAAATCAGATGCTTTTAGATATCCATTCGGAATTTCAATTAAAAGGGACTGGCTTGGAGAGAAAGTATATTCAATTAACCCTGTATTGACAAAACAAACTCATATAGATTTGGTTAAATTCGCAAATAAAATGCTATCAACCTATGAGATATTAAATTCACTATACAATGATGTTTACGGGACATATAAGAGGGATGAGTCATTAAAACCAATTTTAATTGAGGAAGGTGGAAGTTATTATAGTCAAAGTGTTGTAGGGTATAAACATAGTTTTAAAAGTTACTACCCATATATTGAGTCATACACTAATTCAGCAGAGTATGTTTACTCATTAACCAATAATGACGATAAGTTAAAAGAGTTTCTATTTATTCCAATGTGCTATCTTTATCGGAATGCAGTTGAATTATCACTAAAAGCAATTCTTATTGAAGAATGTTCACTTGACCTACAGGAAGCATTAAAACAAATGAATAAGAAAAAACATAAAATTGTAGGACTTTGGAACTTAATTAAGGATGAAATTAAAGAACATGCCAGTCCAACTGAAGGTGATAAAACTTTAGAAAACGCATTTATGTATCTTAGACATCTTAATAATTTTGATGTTGAAGCAGATAAATTTAGATATCCATTTAGCAAAAATTTAAATATATATTTTGATAAGAAACATAAATTTGATATTGATAATGTTAATAACTTCTTTAAAGAATTGCTTTCATTTTTAAGTGGAGTTAAAGGTATGATGTCATATCACAATGAGATAAAAGCAGAATGGCAATCAGAGATGCGATCAGAAAGGCTTAGTAATTTTGATAGATATTAATAAGTTTATCATTTAATTAAAATATTAAGAACTACAATACAATATTATGAATTCGTAAAAGACTACTATCAATGTGATAGTAGTTTATTTTTTTATGAAAATTTATTTACTCATAAAGTTTCACATCATAACAATTTGGTCGTTAATGAGAGAATAGTAATTCCACAATAGTTTATAGTTGTAGATTCATTAGATACAGCATTTATAACACTCATGATGAAGTATGTTGTGGATGTATTAGTATATGTTTATTAATAAGTTCTAGAATGTTTTAGGTTGCTGTAAATATATCTATTATATCTTATTTAATTACAGTTCTATGAACCAATAAATGGAAGTGAATAATAAATTAGCCTTTGAAATTAAATTTGTTTTTACCTTACCCATCAGTCTAAGACTATGGGTTATTTATTTTTTTGAAAAAATTAAGGTGTTTTTTTGAAATAGGCTTAAAACATCACTAAAATACCTGCACTTCAAATTGAAAGGAGTGCAGGTAAATGAAAAGTATTGATTATAAAAAATATAAAAAAATTCAAGATTTATTTTATAACAAGAGATTTATAAAAAGAGATATAGTATGTCAAAATTGTGGTAAGGAACTAAAGGTATTTCATGGTAGCCATTTGAAGAAGTGTGGATATAGTAAAGAGGAATATATAAAAGAATTTGGTTATCCAAATGAGTATTATGAAAAAGATGAGATTCTTAAATCAGTCATTAAAAAGATAGAAGATTTATATGTAGTAAATAGGAATAAGTGGTTAATACTTGATGGTAGAATTAGGTCATATGTGACAAAGGAAACAGAGAAAATCAAGGAAGAAAATCGAAAAAGAAATAGTGAACATGGAGAAATTCAACAATTAACAAGGAGACAAATCAAAGAACATTTACTAGGTAAAAGAACAGTAGGAGTATTTCCAAAATGGAATAGTAACAAGTTTTTAATTTTTGATATAGACTCATATGTTGGATTACAAAAGGCTAAGGTTGTAGCGTGGCACATTAAATGGTTTTTGGGAAAATACTTTCCTAAAAATCAGATTCATGTTAATTATAGTGGAAACAAAGGCTATCATGTAACCTTATACTTCAATGAGTTTATTGGGATTAAGGTTTTATATAGATTATTTACAATTGTTTTAAATGGTATTCGAGCAGAAGATTTTCAAGGTGTAAGAGTGGAGATGAGACCTACAGCAAAAGGGGAAGATGGTTATGGAGTAAAGTTACCATTAGGAGTAAATTTCATAAATAGAGATGACTATAATAATTACGCTTATTTTGTGGATGAGTATTTTAATGAGATAGAATTTGAAGTAGAGTATGTACTAAATATAAAGAAATCCCCAAGCAATATTGTTTGGGAAATTATAGATGAATATAAGGACAAAGAGTTAAAAGAATACGGAGAAAATTACTTGAATATTGAAGAAGTAGAAAGCATTAATAATCCTAAGTATAATAACAAAAATATACAGAACAATGGTTATGATAAAATTGAATGCATAATAGAGAATGGGCTAGAAGAACAGGGTACAAGGCATTATTGGTCTTTTCTGATTGCACTTTATTATAAAGATAAGGATATACATGCAGATGAAGCGTTTGAATTTCTATATGAATGGAGTAAAGAGCAGATAGAAACTGGAATGAGCAAATCTTCAATACATGAAGTAGTAAGAGATATAAACTCGATAGTATATAAAAGTGTATACAATCCATCAAAAGAATATTTTTTAATAAAAAGTGATAGATATATTAAAGACATTTATTTTACAGAGAGAGATATTAATAAGTTTATTGAGTTGAATAGATATGCAAAGAGATATGGAAAAACTATTATTAATCATCAAAAAGTCTTATTTGCATTAATAATCCATGGAAAAACTTATCAACAATCAAGTAGAGAATCTAAAGGACAATTTTATATGACCTATGATCAAATTATTGAATTAACAGGTATAAGAAGCAAAACTACTACTAGTAAATGTGTAACTGAACTAGATGAATTAGGTTTTATAAAAATTGTTGAAAGGAATAGCATGTATTATAAAAATAAAGGAAAGAGAGATCCAAATGTATATAGACTTGATTTCATAGAAAGCATGAAAGAAGATGATTATTTAATAAAAATTTCTGCTAATGAATTACAAGATAAAGATTGTTTCTATAAAGTGATGTATAAATATTTTAGGGAAGAAGGGTTGAAAAAAATTTTTACAAGGCATATTAGGTATAAAGTATTAAATATGGATTGTGTTAGAGATATGAATTAAAGTATATTAGTAATGCTGTTATCCGGTAGATAAATGGATGCAGCATTTTGTTTTTTTATAGAACAGAAAATAACTTTAAATAACAGTTTATATAAGAAAATAGTTTAATAATTGTTAGCACTAACAGCATATAGCAAAGATCTATATTTAACGGCCATTAGAGATTGTTAATCTACTCTATATATAATAAGTTTTATTATAAAGAAATTATATAGGTTATGATGGTGTGGGTAAGAGTTATTGTAAGTTATTTGATTAGTAATTCAACAAAAGGGATTAATTAGTTTAGTAATTGTATAAAATTATTCCAAGGTTTTCTATGAGACATATAAACAATACTATTATATCTTAGTTATTTACAGTTTTATGAACCATTATATGGAAGAACAATGTGATGTATAGACAATTTTATACTAAATAAACATAAAGAAAAGGGAACATCAGTTACTTATATAGAATGTTCCCTGAAAAATTCATATTAGAATCATAGCATTGAAGATATTGCATTTTGTTTTTCCTTTTCATTCGGCAATGTGTAAATTTGACTGGTAACAACTGCTGAACTGTGTCCAGCGAGAGCAGCCACGGTGCTAAGATCTGCCCCATTTTTTAAGAGAGTTCTACAGAAATAATGTCTATAGGAATGAACGGAATACACATTATCTATTCCTAACTTTTCATGATATTTTTTAACAATTCTATAGATTCCATTTGTAGTGAATTTTTTTCTATTCTTCCGTTCCGAAATAAGAAGATAGGGGCTATCACTTTTTCTTTTTTCTCTAACCTTAATCCATTTAATGATCGCTTTTCTGGCATCTTTATGTAGGGGAATTGACCTATATTTATTACCCTTTCCTATAACTTCTATTGTTCCTTTTCTAATATCATTATTTTCATTGAAATTCATTTCAATATCATCTAACTTTAAATTTACAAGTTCACCTACTCTCAAACCACATTTAGATAATAATTCAAAAATACAAATGTGTAACTCTATACCTTCTCGATAATATAACCTTCTTAAAGCCCTATAAGTTTTTTCACTGAAACTTTTTGCTTCTTTAGTTCTAGCATCTTTTAATTTCTTTATATTTATAGTTACATCTTTATCTATAATACCTTCAATTTTTAACCAAGAAAAATAACTCTTTAGACTTGCAATACGAATGTTTATAGATGAAACACTCAAATTAAAGGTTGTTTGACAATAACTTCTATAGTCAATTAAATCAATGTGAGTAACAATTGAAGGGTCAAAATCATCAATATTCATTTCATTAAAGAACTCAATAAATAATATGACATTATCTAAATAGGTTTTTATAGTTTTTTCTGATTTATCATTTGAGATTAAATAATTTTTAAATTTCTCTAGATAATACTTGTCCATATAGTTTTCCCTTTTTACCATCAATAACACTCCTTCATATTTTGATATTGACAATATAGAAAATGAAGAAGTGCTATTTCAAGTTTTAATATGGCAATATAAAAAAAGATACAAATATCAGAAAAAAGTTATATTGCTAATTTTTACACAGATAATAAGGGGTTTTTTATAGAAATTACTCTAAGAAGAATAGAAATTCTCAATCTAATTGTAGTTAGGTATAAAGGTTATATTTAAAAAGGAAATCTTTATAATGTACCGAATATGTTTAGAGGAGATAATTTTTAATAAATATTTAGTGGAGGCATTTATGGACAATACAATAACTGGGATTCTTGATAAAGCAAATTATTTTGTTGAGAAAGTGATTGATGAATATCAAGATATACTAATGAATGAACTAAATAATAACATTTTTAACCTAAGTAACATAAAGATCATAGCAACTCCTTTTCAAATGGAGCAACTTGCATTGCATAACTATTATGATAATAAAATAGAGGACATATTAAGTAAGATTAATATACCAGATATGAAGTTAGAGTCTAATTATGATATAAAGCAATTATATGATTTGCTTATTGAAAATGTATTAAGTGAAATTAAAACTAATTTATGTAAGTATAATAAAACTCTTATTCACTTAGGATTATATAACTTAGCATCTTATATGGCAGAATTACACGGTAGAATAAATATGATTTTTAACAATAAATTTGAAATTCCAAACATAGATAAAATGAATACAAAAGAATTCTATATACTGAAGTTGATTGAATTAGCAAAGATCTACAATAATAATTTAAGTATAGTAAGTGCAATTATTGGGACTGATAAAGTAATAATCCAACATATGTTTTCTATATTACCAACTATAAAATTTCAAAATTCAAAAACGATAAGTATGAATGGTATTAAAGAAGTTTATAAACTAGTATATATATTAACAAGATTAATAAGTGAAAAGGACTTGGTAACTAGCAAATTTATTAGAGATAATATTGTAGAAATAAAAGACAATAAAATTGTTCTTAGTAAAGAAATGATAAAAAATATTAGAAACCTTAATACTGATATGCTTATTAATGAGAGAACTGTAGACACTGATTACATAACTGACGATATACTGGCTAAACTAGATAGGGGATTACAAAAAGGTGTGGGTTTTAGCATTTATACTCTAAAAAGGTACATATCTAATATAAACAAAAGTATTAAAGATGGGGATTTAAGTACACTTGTTGATAGGCGTGTATTACTAACTTCCATTTCTAATGATACGGGATGCTCATTAGAAGAAGCATCTAATGTTATTGAATATTTATCAATAGAGGAATATGAAAATAATGATGTAAAAAAATCAGTTGATAGATTAAACAAAAGGCTATTTGAATCTCCACTTGTAGAACTGAATATATCAGGATATAAACAATACTTGTTATCCTATCCTCTATTAATATACTCTTATGAAGTATTGTGGAAGAAGTTGGTTTATAATTTGATTTCAGAATGCAAAACATATAATTCAGAGTTTATAGACAAGCAAATAAAGAATGAACTGGTCAAGAATATTAAGAAGATTATCGACTCTAAGGGTATTCTTGGTTATGATAATATTAAGAAATTTTATGTTGAAATTGAAGGAAAAAGAAAGGAAATAAATTTGAATAGAGAAATAGATGTTCTTTGGGTAAAGGATAATACACTTTACTTAGTTGAGTGTAAAGACATATATTATAAATTTACAGGGCTAGGATTTAAAAATGATATATACAGTGCTATCAAATACATAAACATAATCAAGAAAAATGAGAAAGAGTTATTAGGAGATAAGAAAAAATACATTGAAAAATTATTTGAGACAGAAATATTTAGTATTAAACCAATATTGGTATATAGACGACCAAATGCAATAATGAATTCAAATATAGATAAAAGAGGAGTAGATACTTATACTATTCAAGAATTTAAGAAATTAATTATAAAAGAATTATAATCAATAATTGTGGCTTCACATTAAAATAATGATAAGACATCATAAGATTTTGTTAAGATATCATTATTCTAGGTTTGTATTAGATTTAGTTCCAACACCTTCGTTAAAAGAACTGAAGAAACAGCCTAAAGAAATCATAAACAAAGGAAAAGTAAATTTTCTTCATCTTTTAGATGAATAGAACCTAAAGTAATAATCTTATATGGAAAGAAAACATTGAAATATTTTTTGGAAATTATAGAAGAAAAGAATATCAATGTAGACATCAAAGTTAATATTGATATTCCAATTGAAAACTTGGAAAAAGTGAGTCCAATAATCTCATTAAACTATAACGAAGAAAATACTTGTGAAGTATTTGTTTGTAGACATTTTATGTACTATGGGAAAAAGGGTAATTCATTTAATGATTTTAAAGAAAGTATTCTCAAATATTTACAATATAATATTTAATAAAGAATAGGTAGCAAAAGTTGCTACCTATTTTTTAACTTTGTATTTTTAAGTAGAATTTGGTTTGATACTTGAAATAAATGCTTGAAAATACAGTAACTCTTTAAATAAAATACAGCAGAACCATATCAGTTGTTTAATAAATTATTTAAGGAGGAATTGATTTGAGATTAAATAAAAAGAGGTTTGAGTTAAAATTATTTAACGATGTAAGGGAAAAATATGAAGGAGCAGAATTAGATGATAATATGATAACTTTCAAATATGGATCACTAGAGATAATGATTAGCGTAAGTGATATGTACAAATTATATAATGAAGAAAAGAATTATTACTCTGTTAAGTTACATTGCTTAAAGGTTATTCAAGAGACTATAGAAGAAAAAAGATTTAAATTAGATTATAGTAAGGTATTACCTTTAATAAAATCTGCTTTTTTTGGAATAGAAGAAGATACTGATTTTATAAGGGATAAACTAACACCTGATTTAGATATTCTTTATGTTGTAGATCTTGGAGATGTCTATAGGTTCATAACATACACGGATTGTAGAAACATAGGAAAATTAAGAGAATCAGCACTGAAAAATTTAAACAAAGTTTATAATGCAGTAATAACCTTAGATAAGGAATTGGACATATATTCACTAACATACACAAATGACTTAACTGCCACAATGATCTTATCAGAAAAAATTGTAAATCAAATTTATAAAAGAGTAGGGAAAAGATTTCTATTTGCCATACCTGATAGTGGAACTATTATAATCACAAAGAATCAATATAAAGGCATAGACTACTTAAAAGAATTAATAAAAGTATGTCCTAAAGTTAATGAAATCTCTGATAATGTCTATCTTTATAATGATGGAAAAATTTCATTTGCAGATAAAAGTAATATATTTAAAGTAATTAAGTAAATATATAAACCTCCCTATTATTAATAATGATAAAGGGAGGCTTTATTGCTATTTCAGTTCAAACTTTAATATATCTAAGAATTTTATAATACTTGGTATGTTTGGGCTTAGACGATTACATTCCAGATCTTCCATGTGATTTAATTTACTTAGATTATCATTTATCCTTTTTAAATACTCATCTACAAACTCATCATTATTTCCTAATATATAATAACTCATTAAGATATCAAAGGCTACTTCGGTTAAACCCCTTTCTTCTTCACCTAACTTAGTTTGAATTAGAGAAAAAAGATAATTAAGTTCTAACCTGAAAATTTCTAAATTTATCATAGGAGCCACCTCCTTTTAAATCAAGATAAAGCATTATAAGGAATGTAAAAATGGATTTCAAGTTTTTATTAAGAGTTATATTGAAAAGTTATGTTTACAGATTTTTACATTTAGATTAAGAAATCTGCCATCAACTAGTTATTTCAATATATCCAAGGTATAATTATAGATAAGAAAATAAAATTTTATGAATAAGAAAATAAAGAATAATAAGACGGAGGGATATATATGAAAAAGTTAATTTTTAGTTTGGTTATGGGAAATTTATCAGGGTTTTTAGCATTTTATATGATGTATAGAATAGGTATAGGATTACAGATTCCACTTGTACAGGAATATTACTTGATTCCCTTACTAATAACAATTGGTTATATGGTTTGGGATAACTTTAAATCAATAGAACAATTGAAACTTCAAAACAATTAATCAAATAAAAAACGAGTTAATATAATCCCCCAGACAGTTAGTTTGGAGGGATTTTTTAATAAAATTTGGTAAACAGGTAAGGAGTTAGATATATGAAAAAAACAAACAATTACCCAAAAAGTAAAAATAAATCCTTTGCTTTTTATACAAAGCCAGAATTTCCTCCCTTGCATAAGAGAAAAGATGAATACTCATTAGCGAAATTAAAAGCAAAAAAACTAATTAAATTATTTAGGGAGGTATAGGTGTTGGCTAAACGACAGCAGAAGTGGAACGAGAAGAAACTAGAAAAGTTTATAAAAGAGGGCAGAGGTCAAGGTGAGGGTAAAGATTATAAGCCATGGCTTACAGTACAAGACTTCCCAAGTATGGGTATTGCTACAAGGGTAATGGGAAAGACAACAGAGAGAATGCATCACTTCTTTTCCAATACCCAACTAAAATACTTCTATCTCCTTGAATGGGAGGATAGCGTTGTAGATATCAGAGAGCATTTCCCATTATTAAATATAGAAGAATCCTTAGATGATATATTTGATTTGAACTTAAATAAATTTGTTGATAAAGATAGTGAAGTCCCCTATATCCTTTCTACTACATTTCTAATTACCATACTAGATTCACAAGGAAATAAGAAGTATGCTGCTAGAAGCATAAAATATTCATCAGAATTAAAGAAGAAAATTACTCTAGAGAAACTAGAAATAGAAAGAAGGTACTGGAGAGAAGTAAAAGGAATAGATTGGGGAATCGTTACAAATAAAGAAATCAGTAATATAAGGGCTAAAAATATAGAATGGCTTCATCCCATAATGCTAAATAATGAAAAAAATGGGCTTGGGAAAAATGAATTAGAAGATTTGTCGCAGGGGTTACTCTATAGGCTTAAAGATAGCGAGATGAGTATTAATAAAGTAGTTTTGCAGTATGAGAAAGATTATGAGTTGGACAAAGGTATAGGAATACTATTATTAAAATATTTATTGGCGAATAAGACTGTTTCAGTTGATATGGACAAGTCGATAAATCTAGGATGTAGTTTTAAGGAATTATGATATATAGAGTAATTAGAAAGGGGGAATGAATAAGTGAAATATACCGTTAATTCATTAATTGAATGGAAGTATAAAGATGGTAAGAGTGGAGTTGAAAGAATACTTTGGATAAGTAACGAGTGGATGTATCTAATTGATATAAATAAAAATAGAGTTCCTTATCTGATAAAAAGGGGAGATATAGAAGAAGCACTATCTAATGGAAAGGCAAACATAAAAGAAGATGATCCATATGCAGTGTTTATAAAAGATAAAGATATACCAGAAAAGCATACGGAGATCAGAGATAAGTATTGGGATATGATTAAAGAGATTGTAAAAGAAGAACCCCAAATATTTCAATCAACATATAGGAGAAGAAAGATAAGAGAAATTACTTCAGAGAATGATGTGAGTCAACTTACTATATTAAATTACCTGAAAAGATACTGGAAAAGAGGGAAAGTGCCGAATGCATTGTTACCTGATTACTGGAATTGTGGAGCCAAGGGAAAAGAAAGAAAGGCTGGAAAAGCAAAAAGAGGTAGACCGAGAAAGTATGAAGATATTAGTGGAAAAGGTGTAAATGTAACAGAAGAAATAAAGAAAATCTTTAAAATAGCAATAAACAAGTTCTATTATACGACTGCTAAAAACAATCTTGTGATGACATATGAGTTGATGAGAAAGGAATATTTTCATGATGGGTATGAAACAGTCAATGGCATAGAAGTCCCTATAATAAAGCCACAATCAGAAATACCCTCCTTTGGACAATTTCGTTACTGGTTCGATAAGGAAAGAAATATAAAAAAAGAAATAAAAAGTAGATATAGTAATAAAAAGTTTCAGAAACAGTATAGAGCCATAACAGGAAATGTTCAAGATGGAGTAATTCAGCCCGGAACCTTTGAGATTGATTGTCAAATTGGAGATGTATACCTAGTATCTAGATATAATAGGAATTGGATTATTGGTAGACCTGCAATCTATGCTTTAGTAGATAAATTTTCTAGAATGATTTGTGGCATTTATGTAGGATTGGAAACAGGTAGTTATGCAGGTGCAATGATGGCAATTATGAATACAGCAATGAATAAAGTTGAGTTTTGCAAACAATATGGTATAGATATAAAAGAAGAAGATTGGGATGTTCAAGACCTCCCTAGTACAATAGTGGCAGATAGAGGAGAACTATCAGGGGAAAATATTAATAATTTAATAAAAATGCTAAATATAAAGGTGAAATTGACTCCACCCTATAGAGCAGAACTAAAATCATTAATAGAACGCTTCTTCGGCTTAAACAATGGTCATATCAAGCCTCACATGCCGGGAACTATAGATTTAGATGGCAGAGAAAGGGGAGACAAAGATTATAGACTAGGATCTAAACTAGACTTATATCAGTTCACTCAAATAATGATAAAGGCTGTACTTTACCACAATAACCATTATATTTTGAAAAATTATAAAAGAGATCAACAAATGATAGAAGATGATGTTAGATGTATACCAAGAGAACTTTTTAATTGGGGTATTTCTAATAGGGGAGGAACCCTAAGAAGTGTATCTGAAGATGTAGTAAAATTAGCACTCATGCCTACTGATACAGCAACTGTTACTGCTAAAGGAATAAGGTACAAGGATATGTATTATGCCACTAAATCTATGCTCAAAGATGGAACATTTGAAAATGCAAGGATCAAAACAAAGAGAGTTAAAATTAGTTATGATCCTAGAGACATGAATCAGGTTTATCTTCATGGATATAGTCCAAGAGAGTATGATAAATGCTATCTCATTAATAATAACAATAATAACAGATACAAAGATAAGACAATGGAAGAAATAGAATATTTATTAAATATAGAAAAAAAGCAGCAAGAGAAACTAAAAGATGAAGAAGCACAGGCAAAAACACAACTTATCGCAGAAATTGAAAATATAGTTGAAGAAGCAAAAGATGATTTCAATAAAGAGCAGGTAAGTGATGATAGTGATACTAAGAAAGTGAAAAATATAAGAGAAAATCGAAGGGCAGAGAAAATAATAAACAGATCTAAGGAGAAGTTTGAATTAGATGAAAATGTATCAAACTATCATAACAATAACGAGCAGGATGAAGAAGTTGAAGTGGAAGAAAATGACTCTCTAGATATACTATTAAAGAACCAGAGAGAGGGGCTTGAATATGGAAGATAAAATTATAGAGATTCCAGATGGAACAATGGCTGAAGTAGCCAACTTGTTATATGGCAGTTTATTTCAACCTAATACTTCTAAAAAAAGTCAAATTATATTATCCCAATTAAATAATGCAGATTAAATAATCTGACTAAGTATAAGTAAGATTATTTAATCTGCATTATTTGT
>VEND01000109.1 GCA_009711765.1 Bacillota bacterium
TCCTTTGTCGATATGGATAAGACTGATCCATTAGATGCATATATTATTGCTGACTTTGCTAGATGTGGTAGAATTAAGTCTGCCCCCTGGCGGGGAGCTCAATTCCTTGCTTTACAAAGACTTACGCTTTTTAATAATACTATAAATAAAATATTCTTATTTATAAGTATTTTATCTAATACATTTTTATACTTAATTGACTTTTTTATGATTATAAAAAATTATATACCCAGTTTGCAAACAATAAAATAGAATGTGCTCTCCAAGTTATCGTTGGTCCATTCTTTGTATAATAATTCTTAGGCTCTTCTATTTTAATACCTTTACTTTTATCCCGTATATATTCATCCCTTAAACTAAATTTATCATATTCACTATGTCCTGTAATAAAAACCTTACTTTTATCTATACTTGAAATAATATATACTCCAGCTTCTTTTGATTTTGACAATATCTTTAATTCTTTAACTCCTTTTATATCCCTTTCTTTTATTGTTGAATATCTTGAATGTGGAGCTAAAAATTCATCATCAAAACCTTGTAATAATCCATTTATTTCATTAACTATGTTATGTTTAAATACACCAAATATTTTTTTATTAACATTTTGTTTAGGTATATCATAATGATAATATAGTCCTGCTAATGCTGCCCAACAAATATACATTGTAGATTTTACATTCTCCGTTGTATAATCAATTATTTCTAATAGCTCATTCCAGTAATCAACATCTTCAAAGGAAAGCTTTTCTAAAGGTGCTCCAGTTATTATCATTCCATCATATTTTTTATCTTTAATATCATCAAATGTCTTATAATATTTTTTTAAATAACTACTATCACAACTTTTAGTTTTATGAGTTTTTACATACATAAAATCTATTTTTACATCCAAAGGAATATTAGAAAATATATTTAAAAATTGAACCTCAGTTTCAACTTTTTTAGGCATTAAATTTAAGATAATAATTTTTGCTTTTTCATATTTAAATTCATTATTCTTTATTATATGAACTTTACCATTTACTTTCTTTACTGATGGTAAACATTTATTTAAAAAAACTGTCAAAATACTCCTCCCCTTTTATCTAAATACTATTTAGTGCCCTATCAAAATCATTTATTATATCGTCTATTTCTTCTATCCCTATAGAGACCCTTATCATATCTTTTGTAACTTTAGAAGCTTTTAATTGCTCTTTTGTTAACTGTCTATGGGTCGTTGTTGCTGGATGTAAAACTGAAGTTCTAACATCTCCTACATGGACTACTAATGCCACTAATTCTAAGTTTTCTATGAATTTTTTTATTCTTTCTTTTCCCCCTTTTAATCCAAAGGTTAAAATTCCACTTGCTCCTTTAGGTAAATACTTCTTACTTAATTCAAAACTTTTATGATTATCAAGTTTTGGATAATTAACCCAAGTTACCTTGTCATGTTCTTTTAAATATTTAGCAAGTTTTAATGCATTTTCACTGTGTCTTTTCATTCTTAAATGAAGTGTCTCTAAACCTAGATTAAATAAGAATCCATTAAATGGACTTAATGTAGCTCCTATATCTCTTAAAAATTGTACTCTTGCCTTAACTATATATGCCTGTTCTTTAAACTTTTCAACATATTTTATACCATGATAACTTGGATCTGGTTTAATAAATTCCTCAAACTTTCCATTATCCCAGTTAAAATTCCCTCCATCTACAATAACTCCTCCAACACTTGTTGCATGTCCATCTATATATTTAGTAGCGGAATGGACTACTATATTAGCTCCATGTTCAATAGGATTACATAGATATGGAGTAGGAAAAGTATTATCAACTATAAGTGGTATATCTAATTTTTTTGCTATTTTACTGAATTTCTCTATATCTAAAACATTTAAAGATGGATTACTTAGTGTTTCAGCGAAGATTACTTTAGTATTATCCCTTTTAAAACTTAATATCTCTTCTATACTAATTTCTGGATTTACAAATGTCACTTCTATACCTAATTTTTTTAATGTTGTAGAAAATAAAGTATATGTTCCTCCATATATATTAGCAGAAGCTATTATATGTTCTTTAGCTTTACATATATTTAGTATTGAAATTAAAGTTGCTGATTGTCCTGATGCCGTAGCAAGGGCGCCTACTCCACCTTCAAGTTCTGAAATTTTTTCTTCAAATGCTGAAACCGTTGGATTACTTATTCTTGAATACATATGTCCTTGTTTTTTTAAATCAAATATTTCTGCTAGATGCTCTGAACTTTCATACTTAAATGTTGTACTTTGAACAATAGGAAGAATCCTAGCTTCTCCAGATTCTGGTTTATAGCCTCCTTGAATACATAATGTTTCTTTTTTAAAGTTATTAGTCATAATTATCTCTCCTTTTAAATTAATAAAAAAAACACCTCTTAGAAATAAGAAGTGTTTTGTATGCATCCATAAAACATCTTATCTCTCAGCTTATAGCTGCAGGATTTAGCACATTTCTAACTAAATACTAGTTAGTTGTTGCCGGGCTTCAAAGGGCCTGTCCCTCCACCTCTCTTGATAAGAAATAATATTAAATTTTAGTATAATATTTTTTATAATATAAAATCCTTCTTAGCAATTGACTAAGAAGGACTATTATCAGATATTCTCTCCTCCTTATCAATGTTAGTAGAACCACCTTACTATTAGTAGGTTGGTGTAGGGTCATCGAGCTAACTCTCTACCCTAACTCCCAATAAGGACTTTATTAAATTATTTAAAAGTATATTATCATAGACGTAATAGAGTGTCAATTATATTTTTAATATAACTATCTAATTGGCATTACAAAAACTATTTGTTGAATACGAACAAAGGTTGGTTGATCATCTTCAAACTCTTTTATTACAACATGATCAGGTTTAACATCTACAAGGGTCCCTTGTACTGTACCTCTTATTGTATCAATTATAACTCTTTTACCTATTATACTTTTTAATGTTTGTAATACGTAGGGTTCAACTAATAATATATTTTGAATAGGATAATAATTATTATTTGGCATATTCATATATCCACTATACACTTTCAAAACCTCCTTTATATTATCTCTATTTATTATATGTTAGAGGTTTTTATTAAGTTATCCTTAAAATAAATTTATTTAAAAAGGGACTATTATAAAAATGGCCTGTCTAATCTTTTGTCCAAAGCATTGTTTTTCCTTAACACTGTATGCCAACCTATATTATTTAATCCTACTTTATTAACTAACCTAAGCATTTTTAACTTAAACTTTGATAGTTCATATGGTTTTTCTAATCTTTGTACAATTTCCTTGTCAAAAGTATGGTTTTCTTCATATGCCATACCTAAATCGGCAATTGATTTAAGTACCTTTTTAAACATTTTAGGATACATATAAATACCAGCTGCTTCCCCCTTTGAAACTGTACCTAAGTAGTTATAATTTAGTTGCTTTGCTAAATCTTTAAAATAACGTTTAAGAAACTTATGTTGTGCAGTTTCTATAAATCCTGCTTGAACAATAAAACCAATATATTTTTCTTCTGAAGTTTGTGGTTTTAACTTTTCTATAAACTTCATAACAATTCCTGGCATCGCATGAATATATAATGGTAATACAATAATTATTGTATCAAAACCCTCTATATAACTTACAAGCTCCTTAGGATTATACTTAGCAATACATTTTATTTCACAGGGATTTTTCATATTTTTTATAAACTCTTTTGCAAAAATTTGAGAATTACTTTTATTAGAGTTTCCTTTAGGTGACCCGTTTAAAATTATGGTGTTCATTCATTGTCACCTCCATCTAAAATAAATTCCTCAATTGGCTTTATCGTAATATTCTTTGAGTAGAACTGATAAAATACACGATTGATATAATCTATAAAAATCTTACGCCTATCAGGAGTTTCAAATTTTCCTTCATAGTAAAATTCTATATCAGGATATTTTTCGTATCTGGGAACATGCATCGATTCTCCTGTTTTATAAGTTGTATATGGCAGATAAAGTGGTATCATTCTATCAAAAAGAGTTTTTAAATTACCACTAACAAATCCCTTTGTAACCTTTGAAAAAAATATAGCCTTATCTGCTGTTATATAATGATGATAAAATTCATTTAAATCTTTATAAGTACACCTTCCTGGTGTCTTCCACCAACAGGACCAACAACCAATACAATCCTTTACATCCGTTTGAGTTAAATCAAGTGTAAATACATTTGGAAAGTGGATACTTTCACATTCTTTTATTACTACTTTTTTCATCTCAATCCCCCTTAGATACTTCCATATAGTTTAGACTCTTAACGTTTTGATCCTCAGTTATAAATGTAAATCCCCTTTAATTAAATAACAACAAAAATTAGTTTGAAAATTCTTTTCACTCTTAAATTCCAGTGATTTTTACACTTACTAAATATGATTATTATTAGATATTAAAATTAATGAGTCTAAAATAGAATCATATTAATCTTATTACTAACCACTTTTTTTATGAGTAAGTTATTTCCAGTACTTATCAAAAAAATTTATATCTAGATTATTATCTACTACGCTATAATTATATCCATCTATAGTTATTTGATTTTTTTGTGGAATTATGTAGCTAGCATTATTATTACTTAAAATATTAAGCATATATATCTCATCATTTAATCTTATTACTTTATTATTTTTATCCCTTTTTATTTTGTACTTATTAAGAAACTCTAGTAGCTTGTTTATATCATCTTTTTTATCAATTATCTTAGTCTGATTATTAAATAATATTTCTACTTTTTTTATTTCATCAGCACTTGGTCTTATAGCTTCAATAATACCCATTGTTCTATAGGTATAAATATGCCTTAAAAATAAAACTGATATTATTAAAAGAGTCATTATTAAAATCTTTGTGATCTTTCTCATACAAAACAGTCCTTTACAAGTTTTTATATTAATTATATTTATAAAAATCTTTATGCTTTTTTAAATTTAACTATAAATTACTGTATTACTCTTCTATCTATCTGTTTTAAGCTTCTTATAGCTTCCCATCTATGTTGCTTTACATTTGACATGCTATATTTTTTAAGTATATCCTGTACCTTATTACATTTAAAAGACTGAAATGCTCTTAACAACTTCCATATCATTAAATCATCATTTTTATATTTATTTAAAAGTTCAACGATATCATATTTATATGTAAAGTCATTCTCATAATATGATATATATCCAATAGCATCTATTGCCTCTAATATCTCAATATATTCTCCATGATATAAACATTTTCTAAGTGATTTTAATGCTGGCTTACCTATATTACACATTGTTCTTGCAATTATATCTCTCGGCAAAGGATAATTTTTCTTTTTAAATTTTTATTTGGTAATGATTTATGTTGATTATTACCAACTTTACCTAAATAATTTATTAGTACTTTACTTGCTTCTTCACCAAAATATCCTATGGATTCTGATAGAGCTATTTTAGTATATAGTTTATCCTCAAAAATTAATCTATTTATAAGAACATTCATAACTGTTTCTTCCCTATATTTCACTAATAACTTAGCATTTATTGTTCTATCAGTAGCCACTTTAGACTCTAATAATTCCAAAAGTTCTATTTTTGTGAAATCCTTATATTCTTCTAAATCATATTCTTCAATGTAACCTCGTTTTCTTAATTGTTTTATATTACTTTTCATATATCTCAGTAATTGAAAAACGTCGAGCATCTGGATTCTCAATGAAATTAATTTTAAATATAATTTTAGGTTTAATAGTTACTATATAACAAGACTCTTTATTATTATAAGTATAGTTACTTATCTTCTTAGCTTTTTTTAAATTATTCAAATTGTTCTCAAAATATTTCTTACAATATTTAACACTATATTTGCTATAGTAAACATCAGTAGGAGTTTTAAATAACCAAACTGTTTTATCAGGTAATTTAATCTTTAATTTTTCATTATTGTAAAATACAGTATGTTCTTTATTAGGAGATAAATAACTCTTTATATCTAACTGAAATTCTTGATTAAAAAAATAAAAAGAGGAAAATATTATCAATGGAATAAATACTATTATCTCATATTTTAATATCTTTTTATTTATACTTAATATTGTTAAAAGCAAAATTAACAATATAACTATTCCCATAAATACAAAGTAAAATATAGAACCTAATCCCCACATAAATTATATCTCCTTTAAAAAAATTTAATTAAAAATATCTAAATGTTTTATAGTAACATATAATATCTTTATTTTATCACATTGTTGTTTTTTGTAAATATTGGTTTTAAATGTTAGATGTTTTTTCCTCATTGTGAGTATATTTTTCAATAATTTTTTATAAGGTAAAACTATTATTAGTAAACGAAGTCAGAATGCCTGAAATGACTTTAGAATATAAATTCTTAGTTATTTATGATAGGAGGTATTGAAATTAATTGAATTTATCGTCATTTATGCCTTAATATAACTTAATTGACATAATTACATGTAATGATATATAATTTATTTAGTTTCATGAATGTAAAAATAATATTATATATATTGAAACATTATTTTATTATAGTTTAGGGGGAGATAAGTATATGAGTAACAACAATAATGGTCTAGGATTTTGGGGAGTTGTAGGAGCAGTTCTTGTAGCTCTAGTGATTTTTGCAATATGTGGTTAAAATGATAAGATATAGTTTATTTACTGAAGATGATAAGCAAAATCTCTTTTTAATTTCATTATCCGCAATTCTTTTTTATATTAATGAAGCAATAAAGTTTAAAGTAAAAATACCATATTTAGGATATTTGCTCAGATGTCATTATAATGATTTCTTAGGTGGAATTTCGTTTATGGCTTTAATAAATGTTATTCTATTTTTTAGTAAATATAATAAAATAAAAAAGCTTAAAATTATTCTTCTTATTGGACTCATGTGTAGTATATTTTGGGAATTAATTACACCAATTTTCATAGTTGATAGCACCGGTGATTTTTGGGATGCTGTTTCATATGGTTTGGGTTTTACAGTCTATTGGATAATCAAAAGGATCAAAAAATAAAGTTACAACATAGACTATTTGATAGTTTATATGTTAAATCCATTTTTTAAGGTTTAGTTATAATCATCTCTAAGATATCACCTCAAATCAATATTAAAGAGATGATGATTTATTACCACCAGCTCTATTTTCCTCTCTTGTACTTATTTTCCATATAGACTTAGATAATAAGTTATTTACTCTTCAAATAATTCATCTTTTGGGGCTTCATTAGTATAAAGCACTTTATCCAAAAAATATCTACCCTTGGGTTATCTATATGAAAGGGAGAATTTATCCTTTTTTAAAAAACAAACCAGAAGTGGACAAAGTAGAATATTATGCACACCTCTGGTTTGAACATTATATAGATTATAAATTTAATTGCTAATTAGGAGACTAATTAATTATTAATATTTAAATTTAAATAGTGAAGTTTTTTTGCTTAAAATATAGTGCCACTTAATTCTATTACTAATAATTTATTTACCTTATTCAAATATCTGACTTCTTATCTTTTTCTGTTCAGACTCTGATACCTCACTATCTGGTTTAGTGTGAAACAAAATTTCATTTCCTAACCATAACCCTCCAATTGATGTCGCCATATGATTAGCACATTTTTTTAACATTTCAAATTGCTCATCCAGATTATCTGTTTCGTACATTCTGTTAATAATATTAAACAAGTAAGTATCATTATTTCTTATGTAATTTAAATGATCCTTCGGCTTCCCTACCTCTAAATTTTTAATTCTTGCATAGCATTGCAAGAACCAATCAAAGGATGAATATATAAAATACTTAGAATATAATTCATTATCATGTAGTCTATACTCTAGTTTATCTAACACATGTTTAAAAGTGAATCTAAATGTGTTCTTTTCATACTCTGATAAACCATTAGGCATCTTCCATTTTATTTTTATATCATCCAAAACTCTTTTAATTATATCATCTCTATCAAAAAGAATTCTACAATTTAAATGAGCTAGTAAAAATTCATTATCTGGAACATCATTTGAAAAATCTTCAATGGATAAAAGCATACAATCAATTGGAATACCTGAAATATGAAAGTGTACACCAGTAATGTTTTTCGATATAGGCTTATCAAATATAACAGTTAAATCATAGTCACCACCAACACTCATATCAGTATATGCTCTTCCTCCATATTCAACAATTCCTACTACTTTCTCTTTCTTCATCATATGCTTGATAAAACTATCAATATCTTTAAATGTATTGTTATCTATTAGCATACTATCCCCCCTAAAATTTAATAATTATTCTATTTTATTACTTATTTGTATTTTTGTCAACAAAATTTATAATCCTAATCTTTTTTACTGAATTGTATCATGTAAATCATATCCTCTTTAAAACAACGATTTACATATATATTCTAGTAAAATTCAAAAACTCCTTTTTTGTAATTTATTGTAGAAATATTCATATGATTACATTATTTAGTTTAAATCTTTTAAATTACGAATTAAAGATAATCCTATAATATACATACTGTAATAGCACGTTGACAAATGAAGGAATATAAGTACTATAAGTAGAGAATTTAAAAGAAATCAAGTTGTAACTATAACAAATCAAGTGAATATACTAATACTATAGATAAAAACAAGGGGTGGTTTAATGGTTAGAAAATTTATTGTTTTTGTACTTGTTTCTTTACTCTTTCTGGATGTAAGACTAATGAATTAAAAACAGTAAGATTAGTAGAAGTTACCCATTCAGTATTTTATGCTCCTCAATATGTAGCTATAACTCAAGGTTTTTTTAAAGAAGAGGGTATAGAAATTGAACTTACAAATGGAAAAGGTGCTGACAAATCAATGACAGCTGTTTTAAGTGACCAAGCAGATATTGGTTTTATGGGACCTGAAGCATCAGTTTATGTTTATAACCAAGGAAAAGAAGATTATGCTGTTAACTTTGCTCAATTAACTCAAAAGGATGGTTCTTTCTTAGTAGGAAGAGAAAAAGATCCTGACTTTACATTTCATAAATTAAAAGGTAAAACTATTATTGGTGGACGAAAAGGCGGAATGCCTGAAATGACTTTAGAATATGTTCTAAAAAAGCATGATTTAATGCCTGGTAAAGATGTAAATGTAAGAACTGACATACAATTTGCAGTAATGGCAGGAGCTTTTACTGGTGGTGAAGGTGATTTTGTATAATCATTCTTATGATACCACCATTTTAATAATGATTTAAATCAATTACTCACTCTTCCATTCCAGTATACCTTTTTAAAATATTTATTTAATCTTTTAATTATTTTTTCTAGTATTTTTTTATGTTTGAAAAAAATTTATGTTACACATTAACTTTATTACTAATATATACCTTTCCATGGGGAATAAAACTGAGAATAACCTTGATTAATATAAAAACGAAAAAATTTGGGCCTTTGACATCAAACAGTTTAGTTATAGATTAAATATTTAAAAAGTACTACTATAACTTTATTTTAAGTAAATTAGTAATCAATTATAACTGGTGTGAAATTTTTGTTAACATAGATGATAGATAAAAAACTATCTACTTTTGTGAAATATATCTTATTTTCTCTAACCTTATTATTCCATTAAACTTTCTAGAGTTTTAAATAGCTTTTTGGAAATTTTCGCCTTGACATATACTACATCTTTTTTTCGCCTATCATCATTCTTTTCTAACTTAGGTATTACTAAATAATAGTTCTTTAGGATAGCTATATTTCCTAAATATGTAATATCTTTATTTTCGTTTGTCTCATGCTTTACACCTTGGAATTCAAAACTAAAAATTACATTTTCTCTATTTATTTTTCTAACAATTTCACCCTCTAGTTTAGAAATATTAGTAAACACATTATTTATTTTTTCATTATCTACAATTCTTTTTCTCCCAACTCTTATTTGTATTATTTTCTGCTCTATAAAATTAAGAGCTTTTTTATCCTCTTCTGACATTTCTGACATTCCTGATCTACCTTTGTATTTTTTACTAATTTCTTTTAAATCATCTCCTAACTTTTGTAATTTTTTTGTGTCTTTATAATTATTAATAATAATCTCTTCAGGAACAATTAAAAAATTTAATTTTATCTTTTCGTTGTCTGCTAATTCATTTTTTTCTTTACCTTTATTACAGCTAACTATAAATAAAAAAATGAAAATAATAAGCATGCTACATCCTATTTTTTTTATTTTCATAGTTTACCTCCTTGTACTTGTGAATGCTCGTTATAAGAATTTCAAATTCATTACCAAAATCTTATAACATATTCTTTTTGCTTTATTTATTAAAAGGTTATATATTTTTCATATATTTACATTACTATATATGAACTAAATTAGTTGAATTTAAAATAATTGAAATATTGAAAATACTATGTTTCACTTAATAATTTTATTTCACTCCTCTAATGGGTATAAATGTAATATACACAACTATAAAACAAAAAACCAATAGAGGAGGAAATTTCTTATGCATTGTTTGAATAATTATTCCCAAACTTCTATATTTGATCAATATCATAGCCTTGTTATTGATTTTTACGAAAATCCAAGTAACTTTTTTAAATCATTAAAAGGACATTTCGATATTGACGTTTTTATCCCTGATTCTTTTAAAAAAGCTTATTACTCTTAATTCGGTAGAAATAGAGAATTCTCTCTAAAATCTATACTTTGTGCCCTTTTAATAAAGCATTTTTTAAGATTACCTAAAAATACTATCCTCATTACCTTCTTACACTTTTCAAAAGAACTTAGATACGACTTCTGTCAATTTTATGATAAACTCCCTGATGAATCTGTTTTATCAAAATTTATAACAACTTTTACTTCTGAAATTAAAGATTTTTTAATAACTTAGTCTCTCATGCTATTTCACTTTTAGAAGAAATGGATAATAATCTAAGTTCTGAACACCCTCTTAAAGGATCGTCAGATTTACTTATATATGATACTACTGAAGTTAAACCCTCAGTTAAAGAGAATAATCCAAAGTATTTTCAATCGCTTTACATAAGCATAAAAAGTACTCTAAAAAGAGCGGTAATAAAGATTATGACCCTTATAAAGCTACAATTGGTGAAATGTCGAAGGCATCTTCCGCTAACCCTTTTATAAAACTTAATTATCTCAATGGACACCATGGATATTTCTTGAAATTTGGTATGCTTTCTAATGGCTTTGGCCTCCCATTACATTTAACATCTTTTGATGACTTAAATGTAAAAATTGATGATTCAAATCTTTCTAATGGTAAGGGGCATAAACAAACTTCTGATAATGCTTCTTTAAAACCTATATTAAATGTTTTATAGTTCATTTTCCAGATTACGAGACTAACGATTTTTTAGCAGATGCAGAATTTGATTCTTATGCTAATTACGCTTATCTAAAGGCATCTGGTTTTGAAAAAATACTTATTCCTATATTTATGACACCTTTTTCTTTTTAAATATTATGGCTCTTTGTCAAATGTTGTGAAAAATACTAAATACCTTAGGATTAAATAATTGCTTATTTTAAAAATATTTTAATGTGTACTGTAAATATATAATAAACCAGTATTATTAATATAGCATTGAAAATTTATTTCTTTTGATTTTCAACATACATAGCCAGTACTGGCTATGTATGTTGAGATTTAAACAATCTCTCAATCATTTGCTAATTGATTTTCTCAAATATATTACTAGTCTTAAATTAAATAATTCGCCTTTTAAATTTCTAAAACTGACATAAATATCCTTATTTTCATATTAAAGATATTTGGCACACCATAACCAATTCTTTTTACTAACTTTATTTTATTATTAATGCCTTCGGCAAAACCATTTGTTATACCAGAATCAAAATAATTCAAATTTTTTTCCTCCCAACGCTTTATAGTCTTACAAGCTGCATAAAAAGGAGTAAGTTTGTAATTTGAGATTCTTTCATACCAACAATTTAGTGCCTGTAATACATTTTTTTCATCTTGCATTTGTAATATATCTCTAAACTCTTCTTTTAACTCCCATGCCATTTCTAGTTCAGGACTTATTTCTAAAGTTCTACAAGCTTTTGATATTCTTCATCAATTAAATCTTCACCCCGTTTTTTTAGAATAGTTTTACTCATATAGAATTTTTTTCTCGCAACTTTATTTACCCTTTTTTGAACTTGTTTTCTTATTTCATCTAAGCTTTTATTGATTCTTGCTACTAAATGAAATTTATCAACTACTACTTTAGCCTTAGGAAATACGGCTTTTGCAACTGATTTATAAGGTCCCCACATGTTCATGCAAAAATATTTAATTTTAACTCTTTGTTCATCAGTCCAAGATTCAAAATACTTAATTAGATCTTCTTTTTTTCTACTGATTAGAACATCTACAATTTTATTATTAATAGGATCAGATATAACAACACCATATTTATGGTGCTTATCAATAGAAAATTCATCTTTACTAATAGCTTCAAGATTATTAATTCTTTCTTCAATCTCTTCATCGATAATTGGATCTAAGTATTTTAAGACTATATTTTCTATTGAAGTATAACTTAATCCATTTTCTTTAGAAATATTTGTATAATCTCTGTATTTAGTTTTATATAACAGATTATAACCATATCGTTTTGTTTTTCTGAGTTCTTCATATAAAATACTTAATTCCTTAATTATTAATTGAATATATCTGTATTTATTGATATTTCTTTATTTTTATTTTTTTTCTTTTTATTGCTATCTGTTCGTTAATTTTCTTTTTTACTAATTTTTCTATTTGACTATGAGATTTATTTGGATATTTCTCCTTAATTGTAACTCTGTAAAGTCCTTTATACTTACCAATCATTAAAGCATTACGGTAAGCTTTAATGGTCTTTTTACTATTCCAAAATTCATCCTCACTTACCCCTAATGAAGTTAGATAAACGTTAAAATCTTCTTTTGATTTTTCATTTTCAGTTATTGTCTTCTTTATAGTATTAATATAATTATTAACTTCAATATCAGAAACTTTTATACCTTTTTCTTTACTCAATTCTCTTATAATAACATTTTTAATAATAAACTCCTCTATATCTTTTCTTTTATTAGACCTTAGAAAAGCTCCTATTCTCTTGAATTGGTAAGAATTTATTTTTTCACTACCAACTTCTAAAGTTATTTCTTGGTCTAATTCATTCTTCTTTATCTCATTTAATTTTTTTCCTATTTTTGCAAATACATTTTAAAGTCATCAAATCACTTTTATTTTCAGCATAACTTATTGTAGTTAATGCTATTATAATAAACAAAATTAAAGTTATTATATATTTTTTATTTTTCATAATTATAAAACCTCCTTATTTTTACTACAAAGGTGAATTTAATTATCAAAAGTTAATATTAAGTTCAGTAGTAATTTGCATTGGAGCAACAGCATCATCAGCCCACCATGTAAATCCTGTTTCTATTAATTCAGGGTAATCTATAGTTATAGAATCTTTGCATGCTCTATAACTAACTATGTCAGTTGGACTATAAATAATATCATTGGTTGGTTCATCATTAAAATCTGCAAATGTAAATTTATCTTTAATATCATCATTTACCATAAATTTAGCTGAACTTAAACTAAAATAATGATAAAATGGTGCATTCACACCATTTTCGATACTTGCATAAGCATCTTGTTCATTTGTTTCTATTTTTAAGTTTCCACAGACCTCCTTTGGTGTATATTTTATCGAATAAGTATAAACCAATTCTACAGGTACTGGTACAACTGCAACATCATTAGTCCAATAAACAATTTTCTTATATTCTCCTCTTTTATATTTTTCTTCCATTTCACCACCTACACTTGTTGGAATAACATTAGAATCATCCATTGCAAAAACAGGTGCTGTAGTTATGTAACATAATATCACACCTATAATTATTAATATCCCAAAACTTTTTTTCATTTTATATCCCTCCTCGTATAATATAGTTAGAACATTTGATAGAAAATAAAATTCTCTCCTACCTAACATTCCTACGAAAATCAGTTCATTATTTATTTTACTTATTCTTAAGGAATGTTTATTACATGCTTCCCGGCATAACCAGAGTTTTTAGGCTATTTCTATTTGGAGCCCTCACTAAATTCATTGTTCTCACCTCTTTTAAATAAAATATTTAACCCCTTGTACCACCATCATCTATATTATTATTTTCATAAGTATCGGCAATCGTAGATAATGGACTTTTAATATTGAAACCACTACCTTGTGTTATAAATATATTAAATATTAAAACTACACTAACAGAAAACAAAATGAACTTTTTCAATGTCATCCCTCCTTTCTGATAAATTAAGCTTTCATACATTCATAGGCTTTATTAAAACTTAATATCGCTTCTCTTTCGTTCTTTATTTCATTATAAGTATTTCCTAATTTCATATATGCTTTAATCAGTCTATCTTTCATTTGAACTGACTTAAGTATTTCTATTTGTTTTATTAGTATATCAATAGCTTTATTATATTCACTATTTTCTAGATAATAATTGATGTAATGATCTAGACCATCTATTAAACTTTTCTTTATATCATTTTCTTTACTAAAATTTATACCATCATCTAGATATTTTAATGCTTTTACCCTATCCCCAGTTTTTATGAAATACTTATAGAGTTCATAAAGTGTATTAGGTAAATCTTCTGATTTAAGCTCTTCTTTAATTCTTTTAGCTGTCATTAAATGGTTAAATGCCTTCTTATATTGCTTTGATTCTAAATATATATATCCTAAATTGTTTTCAATATATGCTTTAGTTCTAATGTTTTTCTGTTTTTCTTTCTTTTTAACATTTCATTCGCAGTATCTAAAAGTTCTTCTGCTTTTATATAATTTCCACCCTCTATAAATATAGATGCTTGTTTTACTAAACTCTCTGAATACCTACTACTATCTTCTAGCTTTCTATCTATATCACACACTTTTTCAGCATAATTAATAGCTTTTTCATTTTCACTCATTCTGTGATGGCAAGTTGATAAATTAAATAAAATATCACTTTCTAATTTAAGATTTTTATAGTCTAAAGACTCATATTGAAAGTAGGCTTGTCTATATTTCTGTAAAGCAATTTCATATAAACCCTGGTTTATATAAATGTTTCCTTCTTTTATATAAACTTTAATTATTCCTTCATTGTTATCTACTTTTAGCCAGTTATAAATACTTTTCTCTAAATACTCTAAAGCTTCTCTATACTTTTTTACTTTTATATAATACTTAGCTGTTAAATAATTAGTTTTTCCTAATGATTCTTTTAAATTATATTTCTTTGCTAATTTACTAATTTGTGAATATTTTTTTTGTATTTCTTTTATTTTTTCTAACCTTACTTCTACTTCCATTTCTTTTATTAGTAGTTTTATTATCCCTTTAGCTTGCTCTAGTTCTGTTTCTAATAAGTATTCTAATTCAACTTCTAATTTTTCAGCTATATATTTTAATAGTTCAATATTAGGGCTAGCTTTATTGTTTTCTATGTAACTTAAATGTGCTTTTGATGCATATTCTCCACCAAGTTTACTTAAAGATAATCCTTTTTTGTTTCTTAGTCTTTTTATCTTTTCACCCACAGTTAATATCTCCATATTTGAAACTCCTTGTTCATATATTTGTTTTTTTCGTTTAACTTATATATTAACTTAATTATATTAAGCTGTATATTTTTGTCAATATTGGTTTTAGATGTTAGGTATTTTTTCCTATTTTTGGTTTGTTTTTAGTTTTTCTTTTTATTGTTTTAACTACATCTATTATTTCTAATAAATTATAACTTAGCTGTTCTTTGAAAAATAAAAAAGAACCTGTTTTCAATAGTTTTGTATAGTATGTTACAAAAAAAGTTATTAAGCCTTCTATTCAACTTTAAAGAACTTGAGTACTTTTGATAAAGAAGCATATCTGTAACCATAACAAATCAAGTGAATATACTAATATTATAGATAAAAACAAGGGGTGGTTTAATGGTTAGAAAATTTATTGTTTTTGTACTTGTTTCTTTACTTATTGTTACAATGTTTCTTTCTGGATGTAAGACTAATGAATTAAAAACAGTAAGATTAGTAGAAGTTACCCATTCAGTATTTTATGCTCCTCAATATGTAGCTATAACTCAAGGCTTTTTTAAAGAAGAGGGTATAGAAATTGAACTTACAAATGGAAAAGGTGCTGACAAATCAATGACAGCTGTTTTAAGTGATCAAGCAGATATTGGTTTTATGGGACCTGAAGCATCAGTTTACGTTTATAATCAAGGAAAAGAAGATTATGCTGTTAACTTCGCTCAATTAACTCAAAAGGACGGTTCTTTCTTAGTAGGAAGACAAAAAGATCCTAACTTTACCTTTGATAAATTAAAAGGTAAAACTATTATTGGTGGACGTAAAGGCGGTATGCCTGAAATGACTTTAGAATATGTTCTAAAAAAGCATGATTTAATGCCTGGTAAAGATGTAAATGTAAGAACTGACATACAATTTGCAGTAATGGCAGGAGCTTTCACCGGTGGCGAAGGCGATTATGTAACACTATTTGAGCCAACCGCTTCATTACTAGAAAAAGAGGGAAAAGGCTATATTGTTGCTTCCATTGGAAAAGAAGGAGGATATATACCTTATACATGTTATAGTGCTAAAAAAAGCTATATAGAAGAAAATCCTGAGATTATACAGGGATATACCAATGCAATCTATAAGGGTATGCTTTGGGTTCAGAATCATACAGCTGAGGAAATAGCTGAAGCTATACAGCCACAGTTTCCTGATGCAGATAAGGATATTTTGGTTACTTTAATCAATAGATATAGAGACCAGGATACTTGGAGACCAGATCCTGTTCTTACTGAAAAAGGCTTAAATCATATGATGGAAATAATGGAGCTAGCAGGTGAACTTGAGGATAGAGCTCCTTATGAAAAGATAGTAACTACGGAATTTGCTAAGAAAGCTATGGAAAGTATTAAGTAATAAGTAATAAAAGCGGCCAGTTGGTCGCTTTTTAAATGGGATGATACATTTCCAATCTTGCTTAGTCAAAGAATAAACTGTCCCTTTAAATTCCAATAAATACACTTCTTGATAGCTTGCCCTATTATCACTAACAGAAATAAACTTAACAGTTTAATATTAAATTTATTTCTAATAAAAATAGGTCAACAATAACTAATTAACAAGTATATTTTAACTTTTCTAATCTAAAAATAGCAGAAAATACTTTTAAAAATATTTCCTGCTACTTCATTAATCTATATTTATATATTAGAGTTACTATCTTATTCATCTATAACCTATAGGCTCTCTTTACACTATAATAATCTTCCTGCACCCTTCTTTACAATCCTCTTATCCTCATAGACTATTTCACCATTTATTATTACGTGTTCGATACCCTCACTGAGCTCATGAGTATTTACATAATCAGCAGTATCCTTAATATTTTCAAAATCAAATACAACGATATCGTCACAATTCCCTTCAGTCAGCGAACCTCTACCCTCTAGCTTTAAAAGCTGTGCAGGTAAGCTTGTCATTTTTTCCACAAGCTTTTCAAGGCTCATAATACTTTCTTCCTTTATAAAGGAGCAAATTGCTTTTGGGATACTTCCAAATGTTCTTGGATGTGATGCAAGCTCAGGTGTTGAAACAAAGCCATCAGTTCCTATCATAGCATAAGAATCCTGAATTAAATACTTAATATCATCATTTGATATACAGAAATAAGCACACATACCAATACCCTTATTATCAATCAACAAATCAAAATACGTATCAAACTCGTCCTTACCAAGCTTCTCTGCATATTCTGCAACAGTCATGCCTATAGCATCCTTAGTATTTAAGCACCATGTCAAGAATACACCTTCAAATCCACCACTATTTTTGTAAAAATTTTCATAAGGAATAGTAGGGTCATTCATTTCTCGTTTAACTTCTTCTCTAAATTCTATTCCCTTAAGTTTCTTAGTAAAAGCTGGAATACCTTCAGATAAATACTGTGGTGGAACACAAGAATAGATATGGGTTAAGCTTGCATCGTATGGATATAAATCAAATACAATCTTCACGCCTTCATTACGCGCCTTATTAATTATAGCATTAGCCTCTTTTACTTTTCCCCAGTTTTGCTTTCCCATAGCCTTATAGTGAGAAATCCAAAGCGTAACATCAGTAGCCTTTGCTATCTCTATAGCCTCCTCAATAGATTCAATTAATCCATCTGATTCATTTCTCATATGAGTAACATATATGCCTTCATACTCCTTTACAATCTTACATAGTTCAATAAGTTCTTCCTTAGGTGCATAAGGGCCTGGCACATAAATAAGACCCGAGCTCAAACCTGCAGCACCATTCTCCATTGCACTCTTAACATGTCGCTTCATTTCCTCAAGTTCTTCTTCTGTAGCTTTTCTATTGTCAAAGCCCATCACTGATAGTCTTAAAACACTATGTCCAATAAAATTCTTAGTGTTCAATACTAAATCCTGATTTTTAACAAAATCAGTATAGCCTTCAGATGTCATAAATTTATCTAATTGAGACTTAACATCCTCTGAGCAATAAGGAGCATAGGTATTCATATAATCCTGTCTGAACTTCTCACTAACTGGCGCACAACAAATTCCACATTGTCCTGACACTTCAGTTGTTATTCCTTGCGAAACCTTTGCAAGAGCCGGGTACTCTTCACCAATTACAACATCTCCATGAGAATGCGTATCTATAAAACCGGGTGAAACATATAGATTTGTAGCATCAATAACCTTTTTAGAATCGCCTGTTTCCTTTGGTCCTATTTTTACTATTCTTCCATCTTTAATGCACACATTTCCTATATACTGAGCATTACCAGTACCATCAATTATATTTCCATTTTTAATTAATATATCAAACATATTCTTTTTCCTCCTTAAAACTATTTAATGGCATTTTTTAAAAGCTTTCCACTCCTTTACTTCCCTACAAAAATGCAACTTAATTGACAAATACGGGTTCCACATTCAAAACTAATGTCTTACTTATTATTTTTTAGCCACTCTATTGCTGTATTTGCATAGAGAGATGTTCCAAAATATAAAGCATTTTCATCAAATATTGCCTTTGGATGATGTGGCGGATATTTATATTCGTCTGAAATCGAACCTGCTCCTAAAACTACCATAATACTTGGAACTAATTCACTCACAAATCCAAAATCCTCTGAACCTGAGATTTTTTCAAATAATCCATCTGCAAATGTAGCTCCATCAAAGACTCCTTCTTCTCCTAACAGCTCTGAAGCATATGTTGTAAATTGTTTAACTAATTCTTCGTTATTCCTAACACTTGGACATCCATTAGAAAACTTAACATTAGCTGTTGCTCTAAATGTTGATGCTATTCCCGTTGAAATCTCTTCAAGACGCTTCTTAATAAATTCCCTGTTTTCTTTTCCAAAGCTTCTTATAGTTCCTCTTAAATAGCCAGTGTCAGGAATAATATTTGATGAAGTTCCACTGTGTATTTCACCAACTGTAAGAACCATATCCTCCATTGGAGCTATCTCCCTTGAGTTAACGGCTTGCAATGCTGTATGAATATGAGCAAGAACATTAATTGGATCTATTGTATCATGGGGCATTGCTCCGTGACCGCCTTTCCCCTGAACATTAATTTCAAACCAATCTGAATTACTAGTTACTATCCCTGAAGGTAAAACTAAAGCTTTGCCTGATTGAAGGGGTGTACCCGTAGTCACATGAATCATCATTGCAGCGTCAACCGTTGGATTTTCAAGTAACCCTGCTTCAATCATATTTTTTGCCCCAATCAAAGGTTCCTCTGCAGGCTGGAACATTAATTTCACCTGACCTTCTATTTCATATTCATAATCTTTTAATAACTGAGCAGCACCAAGAAGCATTGCTGTATGCATATCATGACCACATGCATGCATATTATTATTTTTTGATTTAAACTCAAAATTATTTTCTTCAACGATAGGAAGGGCATCCATATCTGCCCTAAGCATAAATGTCTTACCAGGCTTTTTCCCTCCTGCAATTGCCACAACACCTGACTTACAAATCTCCTTAGGTTCATATCCCATTTCCTTTAGTTTTTTGATAACATACTCAGTAGTTATCGGTAAATCCATACTGGTTTCAGGATTCTTATGAAAATATCTTCTATGCTCAACGATGGTGCTTTGAATTTCTCTTGCTTCATTTAATAATTTTTTCATAATTCGCCTCCTTTAAGCTTATATATACTATCAAAATTTCAAGTAATAATCTTACATAGTTCTTGCTTAAAAATAATTACTATGATAGGAATAGCATAGAATGTTTTAATCCCTATATATCTTAGGCTGTTTTTTTTACTTCTTCGGTTTTATTTTTTGTGTAAAAACCCAACTTGTAGAGTATTATTGTTACTATTACTGATGAGAATATAAGGGCTGGTATTGTATAAAGAGATGGAATTAACTGGAATTTAATTATAATTATACCTAATACAGTAGGAACAATCACAGCCTTATAGTTCTTAATTGCCGAAGCAATAAAAAGCGCACCAAACAAACTAGGAACAATCTGATCGAAACCAATCTTTATTGCAGGAATGGCAAAAAACTTAGTAAAAGGTGCTAACATAAGAACACCAATAACTATAACCACTTCTGAAGTGATTGCAGAAACAGCTACTGCTATAGTAGAAATAGCGTCACCTTCTTCACTGTTTGCATCCAATTCAGTTGCTTCTAACGCAACAATGCTACTTGGAACTCTAATGTTCATGAAGTTACCACTTAATAACATTACATAATAAGCTGATGAACCAATAATCGGGGCAAAGCTTAAGAATTCACCCAATGACGCCGGAACCATAATAAGCATGATCGTCGTGAAGCCTGCAATGAAACCTTCTTTTGTAGGCAACAAGCCAAATTTTAACCATAAAGTTAACGGTATCAAAAACGTACTTAATAAGAAAATAACAGCTGAAATTCTTCCATAAAAATGAACTTTATTATTATATTTGTTATTAATATCTGACATTATCTCTACCTCCTAAAGATTAAATAATATAACAGCTACGATTGCTATAATCATACTGAATGAAAGTGCATATTCTTTAAGCCAAATTTGTTTCCATTTTACAATAGCATACGTTAAAATTGCCATTAAACCAGAAGCAACGACTACAGCAAGCAGTCCGTTACCACCTTTAAATATCGGTGGAATGACAAAGGTAGCTTGTACACAGATCAAAATTGTACCTAAAATAAGATTTTGAAACGTTGAATCTTTAGAAGTTGCCTTTTTAACTTGGGTTTTATATTTTTTTAATAATAGTATTGGTAACAAAAAGGTTGGCATAACACCCAATGTCATTAACCAAACAGAGTTAGCAAAAGCTTGTGGCGTATAGCCAGCTTGTCCGAGACCTGCAGCCCCCATACTTTTACCACCTATTGCTGCTACCGTAATTTCATACATCAGTGATCCAGCCATACCTAGACGTGCCCAAGATATAGGAATACCAAGTGCAGGAGATATAGCAATAAGACCTATAATAATTGCTATAGATGGTATTATACTTGATATAGATGCAGCCTTTGTAGCTTTACGAATTTTTTCAGAGCTGATGTTTAGTTCTAAAGCCCGCTTTCTTGCCATCCTGTAGAAAAAAATGGCCTGTGTAAAAAGAAGTCCAAGAATACATATTACTATTACATACAATATTTTAGAATTTGCAATTTCTAAATAACTCATAATAAGACCCTCCTTTAATATTAATTAAATCCTTATGAAATCTTTTATAACTATTTAGATATTTTATTAAAATTTACATCTTTATCAATTGGATAAATTGGATACTGTAAGTTTTTATACTCTAGAAAAGAAAGGTTAGACGTACTAATTCCTGGAGTGTCCACTGTGATAATTTTTTTTGCTACTGTTTCAAAGAAACCTCTAAAATGATGCATTGATTTAAGGGCAACAATTTTATAATCATTAATATCAATTCCATGAAGCAAAAATATTTGATTATCAAATGTCTGAAAAGGTACCGAACACACAATTACATCAACATTACCTATAAGCAGTCTTGCAGATTTTCTAAAATTAAAATCCATACCCTTTGCAAGGGGACTTTTCAACTTAAACTTTCCATCTGTAAGGCTTTTTACATAAGCATCCTTCACTTCAATAGGTTCTCCATGAATATTAACTGACTTCCCTCCAAGCATTATATCTATTTTTTGTCCTACCCCTGCTTTATGGGCTATCTCAGCTACTTCTGGATCAAATATAAATCCAAAGCAAGTTTTTTCAATATTCCTTTCAAGCATTTCTCTAAGTAGATGTGTTCCATCCCCTGGAGTACCAGCTCCAGGATTATCTGAAGTTTCGTTAATTATTATAGGACCACCTTCAACTGCCATGGCATTATCAATACCACTAGCAGCATTTTCATAATTTGCAGTAAATTCCTTTCTAGTATCCCATATTTTCTGTGCTATTTCATCAGCTGCTTTTTGTGCAAGCTCATCATTATTGTCTGTAACTGCTAAAATAGATGAACTTGTAAAAGGGGTATCTGCATATGGAAAACCATGGAAAAATGTAGCATCTAAAATATCATTTTTTTTTACATAATTTGCTACAAAATCTCTCATTTCCTTTGCCGGTGAGTCAAAAGTGCCCCCCTTAGAACAAACAAGAAGCATAGGTATTCTCATAAGCTTTGAAACAGGTTTTATTTCTCCTCTAACAGTACGAATGATTAATTCCATTGCTTTTTCCCCTGCTTTATGACAGTCAATGTGAGGATATTCTTTAACCCCAATAAAAATATTTGCTTCTTTTAACATGTCTTCTGATATGTTTCCATGTAAATCTAAAGTAACTGCTATTGGTATCCCATATCCAACCTCTTTTCTAATATTACGCAATAGGTCGGTTTCCAAATCAAAAACATCTTCAGCCACTCCTGCCCCATGAAGAGATAAACATATGCCATCAATTTCATTCTTCAAATCCACTATTTTTTGTATCATTTTTTCTTTTAAATAATCATAACTCTCTTTTTCAATAATTGGAGCAGCATTAAAAGTTGAAAATGTAGGTATAAGTTCAACTTTCCCCATCTCCTCTGACTTAGCAATCATACCAGATACATAATCAGTACTCCCCCTTGCCAAATCTATTACTTCCTGTCCTTCAAACCATCTAATTTTTTTAAATGTTTCAACATTTGCCCTTTCTACTGTAAAAGTATTTGCTTCATGACCAAATTGACCAATTAATATTCTCACAATAAACCTCCTATTATATAGCTATTTTAACCATAAAGTTTAATTTACTAGGGTAGACACTTAGAATCTTTTTATGTTACCCTTTCTAAATAATTTTTCATCCGAATAAAAAACAGATTTCATCAATTCTGTATGATTATTCAGAATATTTTGTTATAAATTATTATAGTATAAATACTATTCGATAGGTATGTCTATTAAGACCATTAAAAAAATAGGATGTTGTGCTTTTAGTACAACATCCTATTCATTCATTTGTATCAGTTTAAGTGAAATAGCGATATTTAGCTTCTGTTCGCTATTTGATAAGTCAAGTTTTAATATTTCGGATATTCTCTTAAATCTGTACTTCATAGTATTGTAATGTATAAAAAGCTCTTCTGAACTCTTTTTAAGATTCCAATCATTTTTTGACAATACTTTTACATTTTCAAATAGATTAGTACCATGTTTTTCGTCATACTCTATGAGCTTTCCTACTTTGTCTCTACAAAACCTTTGAGCTTCAGAACTTTGATAGATAGACTGAAGAAGATTAAATATTCCCAGTTCATTATAATATATAGTATTATCATTCCCGTAAATAATTCGGCCAAGCTTTATTGCCTTTTTAGCCTGATAATAACTATGGTGTACATTCTTTACATATTCCATATATTTTCCTATGCCAATAGATACAGTAAAACGATAAGATTTGTTAATTACTTTTCTTAACTTATCACATGTTTCTTTTAGCTTATTAATAAAAATTGATACATCCTCATTTCCATGGTCTAAAAGAATAACCATATAGTCACTAAAATTGCCGTGGATAATGTCATTAAAATATTTCTTTAAATGTTTCCTTGTATCGAGAAATATTTCTTCTCTGATATTTATAATTTCTTTAGTAGGATTATAATCATCAGATTGCAAGTACTGACTCTTAAAATTATCAATATCTACAACAACAACTATCTTACCTTTTTCAAAATTCCATCCATAAATTTCACCTCTACGATTTAATTCTTCAAGAGAAGTCACATTATCTGTAATTAGATCCTGAACAAATTCATTTCGATAGTTACTTTCTATTTGGTAATTTGAAATTTTCTTCTGTACTTGGAGTTTTATGACGGTACTGGCATGTTCTATAGCAATTTTCTCAAAGTCTGTTAAATTGTATTCTTGCTGATTCTCAGATAAAATTATATAGCCATATGTTCTATATTCCATTTCAATTTTTATGCTTTTTTTGGTGGAAATCATTTTGTTAAGCCTAGAATTATCAAAGTTCATATTTAAATCTCTATTAAATTTTCCAATAACATGTTCCTCAAAGTACTTATCGTAATAGATAACATTCTTTTGAAGTATATCGCTCAAATTATCAATAACATTTTTAATGTTACCACCTAAAATCATTTTATTGGTAAATAATCTTAGAATTTTATCAGAGAACTCAAGTCTTTTAGCTTGTTTATTAATAATCTCAGCCTGAACTGGACTCGTTATATCCGAAGCTGATAATTCAATAGGAACAGCTATTATTGGCAAATTCAATGAATTTGCCACTTTAATTACTTCTTTTGGAATTTCATCGATAAACCTTCCCAACTTTATACCTAAACCTGAAGCTCCATATTTTTTCATATTAACAATCAAATCAATCAATCCCATGGGATCCTCCCTAAAAAAGTAGCCGGTAGTAATTACAAATTCACCGTTTTTTATATATTCATATCCTGGAACTTCACCAAAAGTTGCTGTAGTTACCAATTTATCAATTCCTCCTCTGCCAGCTATAACTTTTAGCCCTTTTAAACTTGGTAAAGTTAAAATCTTTTTTATTGTTAATTTCATTATTTAAACCTCCATTCTAACCCTTCTAATAAAGTTTCATTCTCATATTTCTCATTCGTATTTATTCAGCTTTTTTTATATAATATCACACTTTTAATAATATCCCCTTGCATTTTCAAAAAATTAGTATTTGATACATCAACAGCACTTGAACCGTAGTTGAGATAAGTCATATACCCTTGGCCAATAGTTTTTTCATCACAGCCGAGACTTTTAGCAATGTTTCCAAATCTATTACTCCCTTTTCTATAGTCTTTACATGCTTTAATTTTTGTTTCTTTACTAAACTTGGATTTTCTACCCATAAAAAAATACCTCCAAAGTCGATTAGTAATTTAATTAATTACTGTGACTACTTTGGAAGTATCCTATCATAATAAACAGTTTTTATTATTTTAACTGTCTACCACAAGGGGAGTATATCAACACTTCAAGGTTCTTTATATAATATGTTTCTAGCTACTTCATAATCATCCCAAATTGCTTACATAATATTATGAACATTTTTTGCATCTCCTAATAGATATATCTCTATCTGTCATTTTCATTTCATTATAAAGTGAATTATCTGAACGATATCCTACTGCTGTTATGATTGTATCTGCAGTAATTTCTTCTGTACAAGTTTCAGTTAAGATTTTAACGTTATGGAAATTTAGTAAATCTTTCAACATATCATGGTTTGCAAAACACATAGCACCGCTACGCCATTATTGTTTTCCACTGCCTTGATGTTCAACTCTAGAAATAATGGCGGTTTTAATAGCCAGTTCATCACCGATAAGAGGATAGCTGTTAATTTCTTGACTAAATTAAAAATAGATAGCATTGATTTTAATCAGTGCTACCTTTCTATCATACATAATATTCTGTGGAAGTATGTTGTTAAATTACTTCTTTGTATCAATAATATTTAGTATTATAGCTTTACATTTTCCACAATTAGTACCTGCTCCTGTAATTTCTTGTATTTTTTCTATAGTACGAGCACCGCCAACCAATGCTTTCCTAATGTACTTTAATGTCTTTTTCCATTAACTTTGGAAAGAGCATTTTGGCTCTTACACATTTACAAAAATATCATGATCAGAAGTTTTTTGCATTACACTATATATTCCACTGCTTACTTATATTTTTACACTATCATTCATTATTCATATTTCTTCCTAAGCAGTTTCTAATATTTGCATTACTGCTTCTCTTGTAACTTGCCTATGAGAAAAATTAATTGTAAGTTCATTCATTGTCTGTTCACATATCTCTTCCAAAGATCCTTTATCTACACCAAGTTCTTTTAATGTAGGTATATTAATTTTTTTGCTGAACGCTCTAATCTCATCTACAACTAATTTAGTCATATCTTCTACTGATAGACCTTCTTGAATGTTTAAATCCATTGCTAAACCTATTCGTTTGATCTTTTCAGGAATACAATCCCCACTAAATTCTATTGCATACGGTAGAGCAATTGCACAGGCAATGCCATGTGGTATATGCCATTTTGCACCCATTGCATGTGCAAGAGCATGTCCTAAATGAACAAATCCATTACTAAATGCTACTCCTGCCATCATGCTTCCTAAGCTCATATTAGATCTTGCATCCATGTCTTTCTCATTTTCAACAGCTTTAGGAAGATTATTGTAAATAATGGAAATGGCTTTTTCTGCTATGGCATCCGTCATTGGTGTGGCAAGTGTACTTGTAATTGCTTCTACTGCATGTGAAAAAGCGTCCATACCTGTCGCCACTGTAATACTTTTTGGTAATCCTAAAGTTAAAGATGGATCTATTATAGCTAAATATCCTCCTACATTCATACCTGCCAAAACAACTTTTCTGTTATTTTCTGTATCCGTAATAACACTAGCAACAGTTACTTCACTTCCTGTACCAGATGTTGTAGGTATAATAATTAAAGGTTTTCCTGGATTCGGCACTTGATTCATTCCAACATAGTCAAGAATTGAGCCTTCATTTCCTAAAAGAATATTAACTGCCTTTGCTGCGTCTATAGAACTTCCGCCACCAATAGCAACTATACCATCTACTTTTTCTTGTTTTGCAATGTTTGCAGCTTTTTCTACCAAATAGACTGGGGGATCTGGAATAACTTCATCAAATTCAATTGTTTCAATACCTGAATTATTGATATTCTCAATAATTCCATCAACAATACCAGCTTCCTTGATTCCTTTATCATAAACACAAAAAACTTTTTTACATTTAAAAAGTGTTGCCATTTGTCCTACTTGTTGGGAAGAACCCTCACCAAAAATCACATTACTTGGAACACTAAAAGCAAAATTCATTATCCTAACCTCCTATTTTAATTGTTAGTGTAAACTACATCTTTCCAAAACCCCTTCTGATAGGAACAATTCATAACCTTTTACATTTTGAAATAATTATGATTTTTATACAAATTTTTATATTTGAAGTCCTGCTCTAAAACCTTCATCTACAGCTTTCAAGGCATTTCTAACCTCTACTGCATCTCCTACTGTTATAACCTCTTTAACTTTATCTTTAAGTTTTTCAGCTAATGTATTTACAGATCTTGAACCTATTGCCATAACTACTGTATCTACATTTTCCAATCTAGTTTCATTGCTTGCTTCATCAGCAATTATAACTGTGTTATTTAATATTTCCTTTACTGAAGTATTAGTTAATATCTGTACCTTATTTTGTTCTAAATCTTTTAATAAAAAGTGTTTCACTGCTGGTTCTCCATCTTTAACTATTTCAGGAAACATTTCAACTATTGTAACCCTTTTACCATGATTAGCAAGATGAGCTGCTGTTTCTGTTCCAACTAATCCACCACCTATTACAACTACATTTGTACCTGTATCTTTTAATCCTGCTAAAACATCATTAGCTGTTACAACGCTATCTAAATCCTTTCCTGGTATATTAGGAATAAATGGCTCTGCCCCAGTAGCTACTATAACTACATCTGGTTCCATATCTTTGACAATTTCTTCAGTTAAGCTAGTATTTAAATATACATTTACATCTAATTTTTTCAATTGATCCTTTTGCCATACAGTAAGTGTATTAAGTTCTTCTTTTGATGGAGGAACTGCTGCCAAAATCCATTGTCCACCTAGCTTACTATTTTTTTCATACATATGCACTTCATGCCCACGTTTAGCTGAGACTATAGCAGCTTCCATTCCTGCTACACCGCCTCCAGCAACAAATACTTTCTTTTTATTCTTTGCTTCTTCAATCTTTATTTCACTTTCATTACCAGTCATTGGATTTACAAGGCATTTTACTGGTAATTGTTTCATACTTCTTCCTGCACATCCTTGTACACATCCGATGCAACTAATTATATCTTCAAATTTGCCTTCTTTAACTTTCTTTGGTAAATGTGGATCAGCAAGAGAGGCCCTTCCCATAGATACTAAATCTGCTTTTCCAGCACCTAAAATAGATTCTGCTATCAAAGAGTCCGTTACCCTACCAGCTGTAATTACAGGTATAGAAACTACTTTCTTAATTTCACCCGCAAAATCAGAGCTCCAAGCATGTTTTACTGCTGCTGGCGGTATGATATATTGAGCAGTTGCGTAAACCCCATTAGAAGCATGGATTGCACTTATTCCTGCTTTTTCTAACATCATAGCAATAACCTTACTATCCTCTGTTGTTAATCCACCTTCAACAAATTCATTTACTGACATTCTATACATAATAGGAAAATCTTTTCCTACTTTCCTTTTTATGTTCTCAATTACTTCTAACGCAAATCTTGCTCTATTTCTAATATTTCCACCATATTCGTCTGTTCTTTTATTAGAAAATGGTGACATAAATTGATTTATAAGATATCCATGAGCACCATGAACCTCAACTCCATCAAAACCTGCTTTTTGGGCTCTTAATGCTGCATCTCCGAATTTTTCTACTATTTCATGTATTTCTTTAACAGTTAATTCTTTAGGAGTTTCTCCTATAGTAGGGTCTGCTATAGGAGATGGGGCTACTGGCTGTACCCCAGTTATCATACTTGCTGTTTGTCTTCCAGAATGATTGATTTGAACGACAATTTTAGATTCATGTTTATGCACTCTTTCGGTTAACTCTTTATGACTTTCAATCTGCTCATCATTCCATAATCCTGGAAGTTTTATGAATCCTCTTGCATCGGGACACACCGTGTAATTTTCAGGAATGATAAGTCCCCATCCACCTTTTGCCTTTTCCTCAAAATATGCAATAAACCTCTCACTAACAGTCCCATCTTCATTTACATAGTTAACTACCATTGGTGGTACTACAAATCTATTTTTAACTTCCATAGTTCCAATTTTTATTGGTTCGAATACTTTTTTTAACATTAATTTTCACCCCTTTTATATGATTTAATTAATAAGCCTTTACTTGAATCAACATCATCTAAAACTAAAATTTAAAAAGGTCTAGATATACCAGCACCTAATCCACTAATGAAACCAAGTATAATCTTTTAATCCTTACAGAACTTTTTAATTGCTTCTATAACTTCTTAACCTTTACCAATCCTCATAATTACTTTATTATTCAATCTTTTGAAATCCATAAGTTTACCTTCTATTTATTGTGACTCTGAAAGTAAATGCTCTACGCACAACAGTTTGTACACATACTACTAGAATCTCAACTATTAAAGAATTGACAGACCATCAAGGAAGTACGGAATATTTAAAATAAATTCCAAAAGAGATCCACCTCTTGCAAATACAAGTGACAAGTATACAATACAGACATTATATAAGCTATGTCCTTAATATTTGAAAACAACGATTTATAGGATCCAAACGCTCTATCATAAAATTAACGATAATCATATAGATTGAACGTACGTCCATACTCAAGAACCCAATATTTTTCTATTGATTGTTCTTATCTAATATGAATAGACAACAACTCCCGATTGGATTTAGTTATAATAAAATAGTATATTTAAATCCTAAAAAAGAGCTTTTATCATGAGTAAAAAAATCTATATTATCCTAATATCCAAGGCCTTTATTAGTGCTTTTAGTTCCTTTTATATCGTTTACCATTGATGAAAATGCACTGTGTAGAATCATTGCATCACTTGATACTACAACACCATCAAACCCTTGTTCGAAAAACGTCTTTGCTTGATCTGCATTTAGGGCCAATATTAGACAGAATTTATTTGATTTTTTACATGCATTTACTATATGTGCTATTGCTTCTTTAAATTCATCTGTATCAAACTGACCAGGTTTTGAAAGTGCTACCGATAAATCAAAGGGACCTATGAATATTCCATCAACTCCATCAATGGCCGTAATTTCTTCAATATTTTCAAGAGCACCCATAGTCTCACATTGAGGAATAATAAGACTTTCACGATTAGAAATTTCGAAGTACTCAGTAAGATTTGTAGCAAAATTGTCCTTACCCCAGCCAGAACCACGTCCAAAGGCAACCCCACGGTTTCCTACAGGGAAATATTTTCCGTATTCCACTAGCTTTTTAGCCTCTTCAACATTTTGTACATTTGGAACAATAATTGCTTCTGCTCCAATATCAAACATCTTAAGCACCGATGAACGCGTGGAATCCTTAATACGTACAAAAGGAGATATTCCACGAAGCTTTGCTGCCCTTATAAATTCCATTGTGCTTTCAACGTCATAAGGAGCATGCTCTGTATCAATTAGCAAAAAATCAAGACCTGTAAGTCCTAAGCACTCAACACCATTTGCATTTCCTATATGAAAAAATGTGCCTATTGCCTTTCCACCATTTTGCATTATTTCTTTAGTTATATTTTTCATTATTATGCCTCCTTACAAACCTAATTTTTTTACTGCAGTAATAGTATTTCACCACCAAGCACTATTGCCACAATATTTCCTACAGTTTCACAAAGCTCAGCAAAGGATTCTGCTGTATTATATGCTACATGAGAGCTAAACAAAACATTATCCATCTTACACAACTCATTATCTACATCCTTAAATGCTCCTTCTTCAAACGTATCAAGACCTGCAGCAGCTACCTTACCTGATTTAAGAGTATCTATAAGTGCAGCCTCCTTAATCATAGGTTCACGTGCGGTATTAATAATAATTGCTCCATCCTTGATACGTGCAAAAGCATCCTCAGCAATCATATGCTAGCTTTGATCATTAAGAGGAAGATTAAGAAAAATAATATCGGATTTCTCTATAACTTAATCATAATATATTTAAGTTGTATATATTCGGTTAGGAAATTGTCAATACTTGCCTGAAGCTTATTCATTGTCTTCTTAACTTCCTCAGTTTCGGAATGACTCTTACACATTTTGTATACTTAATCATCCAGTGGCAGAGTTCCATCTTTCTTATCCTTCCATAAACGGTAAGGAACTGCAACTAGTACAGGAAGGAAAACAACCGGCGTCATAATCAGTGATACATACGTAAATCCATATCTTACAATATTTAGTATGCCAAAAGAACTTCCAACTGTACATAAAATAACAAATGAAAGTGCAACCACAAATTTACGTGAAAACTCACTGCTGTTTTTCCACACCTTACCCAGTGGGACCTGAAGACGATTTGTAATCGTAAATATAAGAACAATACCAGTACTTAACATTGCTGAAATAGCCAAAATTGCATAGAGAACCTGAGTAATTTTACCTCCGCCTATGATATTGCGGATAGCCCACATCGTCGGAATGGATTCATTTTGGATTTCCGGCATTCCTGATGCAAATACGATAGTAAATACAAGTGTTGAAGCTAATGCTAAAATAGCGTTAGTTATTGCACTTATTAAGACATCTTTTCTAGTTTTAAGTACTCCAACAGATGCAGGTATCGCCCCATCAGAACCAGCTAAAAGAAATAACGAAAATGATATCATGGTAAACCAAGCAACTGTATGTGTAAATCCAAATGTCTCAGGTTGTGTACGAGCAGTTACAAACTGACTCATTCCTTCCCATGCAGGTCCAATGCCTAAAGCTGCTATATAGATGCAGACCCCTAAAATACACAATGTCAAAGCAGTTCCCATTAAACGCAGGATATTAGCCCCACGCAAGGCAAATATCATAATCACTGCAGAAAACCCAATGGTACCAATTACAATAGGTATATTCCATAAGTCTTGAAACAGAATTGCTGCTGCTGATATCTGTGCAGCTATAGAAATTAAAGCGGCCATAATCGTACCTATCTCCTTAACGTTTGAAACAATAAACTGCAGAGGTTTAAAACGATAAATAGTATCATATTGCTGACGATAATCTTTTGGCTTATAAATCCGATTTATCTCAAGTAGGCACAAGCTAACTGCAAAGCATATAATGCTTGCAACGATCGGTCCTAAAAATACACCAATCCATCCTTTAGTAAGAAAAAAAGCAACAGTTTGTGTGCCGGAAGCAAAGCCCGGTCCTACATATGCGGCAAACATGACTGCTCCAACAGAGATAGGTCCCATATATTTTTGAATACCTGCCTTAGGTTTTATCGAAACGTTTTTCATAAAATCAATCCCCTCTATAATTTAGTGTGCGTAACTACCTTAAAAATGCTTTTACCTCTCATTCTCGTAAGGTTATTTTAAACCTGACACAAATTAATTTAATCCATTGTTTTAATATACGGAACAACAACCCAATTGCACCTATGTCAAGCATATTCACAGTACTCCTGTTTATTTCTTTGATGCGTACAAACGGCATCAAACATCGCAATTGAGCTGTCTTTATCATCAAAAACATTTATTCCTACTCTTATTTCCTATTTCATTATTTTAATACAGCTCCTTTTGCCCCAGAAGAAACAGATCTGATATAGCGTTGCACATATTGTGGTTTGTTTGATACTTCTGGTTCTTTCTGTACCGCATTTTTTTTACGCATATCCAGTTCCGTTTCTGATACATTCACATGTATTCTTCTATTGGGAACATCAACAGTAATCTCATCTCCATCATAAATTAAACCTATAGGTCCACCATCCTTTGCTTCCGGTGACGCATGTCCTATGCAAGGTCCTGAAGTAGCACCAGAAAAGCGACCGTCGGTAACCAACGCAACTCTCTTTAATCCATTCATTTGAATCCCAACAGTTACAGCCAATGTTTCCGGCATTCCGGGACCTCCCTTTGGACCTTCATTACGTATTACTACAAAATCTCCTTCTTCAATTTTTTTCAGACGTAGGGCTTCCAAACATTCATGTTCCGACTCAAATACTTTTGCCTGACCTGTAAATTGCATCATATCGCTTCCCACTGCCGATTGTTTTACTACACAGCCTTCTGGTGCTAAATTTCCATATAAAACGACAAGTCCGCCTTCTTCATAGTATGGTTTATCAATTGGTCTAATAACATTCTCATCGATTACTTTTGCTTTGGATACAATTTCTCCTATTGTTTCAAACGATACATTCAAGGCGTCCTTATGTAGAAAGTCGGAAAGTCTACTCAACATGGCTGGAATGCCTCCTGCAACAAATAAATCATTTACATTGTCATCACCATTTGGCCATACACTAAGAAGTGTAGGTACTTTATAGCTGTATTCATTAAAAAGATTAATTGGCAGTTCAATCTCACAATTATAAGCAATTGCAGGAATATGAAGCAATGTATTCGTTGACGCCCCCATAGCCTGAGCTGCCATAATTGCATTATGGAATGAATCTTCAGTCATAATCTGTCTTGCAGTCACGTCCTTTTTAACTAGTTCTACGATCTGTTTCCCACTTTCCCTGGCATATATAGATTTTTTGGTATGGAAGCCAGGCATAATTGTAGAATATGGTAAAGCCATCCCCAATACCTCTGCAAGAGCTTGCATAGAATTCCCTGTACCCATATTTTCGCATGCACCGCATGATGAACAAAATGTACTTTCAACTTTCTCTTTAAGTTTTACAGTTTCATCTACTTTTGCTTCCTCACCATAAGATTTAAAGTGTATTTCAGTAAAGTTTGCTCCACCTGTTACAAAGATAGATGGTAAATCCAGACGTCCTGCTGCCATTAACATACCCGGAACAATCTTGTCACAACTTGCAATAAACACAATCCCGTCAAATCTCATACTAATAGCATGCATTTCTATAATATCTGCAATGAGGTCTCTTTGTGGTAGTATATATTTCATACCGACATGTCCCTCTGCTATTCCGTCACAAGGTGCTGGAACGTTGAACTCCATCGGAATTCCACCGGCTTCAATAATACCTTCCTTTACTCTTTGGGCAAGTTTATCCAAATGAATATGACCGGGATTTACATCCGTAAATGAATTTGCAATTGCAATAATTGGCTTTTGTTTTGCATCCTCTAGCTTTACTGTCGTGCCCGCGAAAATATTCTGTCTAACATCGCTAATTGGAAAATCACTGTTATCAAAAATATCCATACTTTTTTTCTTCATAATACTCCACTCCTCCATAAGTCATTTTGATATTTATCATCTTCTTTATCATAAAGTATATGATATTCATTTAATTTGTGTCAAAATTCAGTCTTTTTTCTACAACCATCTTTATATTGCATAGATTTTCACGCTGATAAAACAGATTCTTACAAATCTGTTCTTTAAATAAAACGCATTTAGTAAATGCTCGATAAGAAAGAGGGGTGCAAATAAAAAAGTTCGTAAATTTTCTGAGTAAAATACTCCAAAATTTTACGAACTTGCTGTATACAGTCTTCTTAAATTCTATATAATAAGAACCAGGAATTTCTCCATTCACCGATTCCTATGTTCTAAAAAAGTAAAAGTTTTATAAATACCTCATTGCATGAAACATGCCTTTACAATCTTGAATCATTTCTTTCCGGGCTTGATCTGAAAGGTGATTTTTCAATGCATAGTATATTCCAATGTGACGATTCTGCATGTTGACAAATTCCTGTGTTTCTATACCATTTATAAGTGAACACCAACGATACCGTAAAACTTTATTTTTTATAACCTCGTAGGCCTCTTGTATATATTCATTACGGCAAGCATCAATGATTGCCTTATGAATTTGGTCGTCTAATACTGGAATGATTGAATAATTTTCTGATTTTATGCACTTTTCGAATTGAAATACTAGATTTCGTAACCCTTCCAGTTCATTTTGTGTCATTCGCTTAGCGGCATGATATGCAGCTTCCCCTTCAATCCCAATACGCATCTCACATAACTGTTTGCATTCTTCGTATTTAACCAATGTAACCCTTGGTGTTTTTCCCTTGCGCTTTTGCACAAGTCCATCTTCGCAAAGCTGTTTTATTGCTATTTGTATTGGTGAACGGCTTATTCCAAAACTTTTAGCTATCTGAGTTTCATTCAGTTTTGTCCCTGGAATTATATTCAATGAGATAATTTCTTCAAACAAATATTTATAAACAGCTTCATTCAACGATAAAAAAGGGGACGCATCACGTAATTTTTGAAATTTTTCATAGTTCATTACAGTACCTCCTCGCAACGCCTTTGATTTTCAAACCTATCTTAGAAAAATTTAGTTTCTTCTTTAAGTATATCAATTGCTTCTCTAGTTCCCTCTTTCTCTACATAAGTAGAAGCAGAAAGATTGTAGTCTTGCTTTTCAATTTCTTCATTATTAATAAGGCAAGAAAAATATTTCACTTTATCTTTTCGCTCAGTTAAGGTATTAATTATTCTTTCTATATTCCGATTAGTTAATTTATTGCTTTTGGTTACTTTAACACATTCTTTTGATGCATCTATAAATAAAGTTCTATTTTCATTTTTAGATCTTTTTAGTACCATGATACAAGTAGCAATACTTATACCTACGATACATTACTCCTGGAAAACATACAATCGCAGCTGTGCCGTTCGTTGCAAGCCAAAAGAGCAAATGCATAATGAGTGCAAGATCAACTTTTGATTTTGGTGCTAATACTACAGCTGGCGAAAATCGCGGATTATTAATTGAGTAAATTTCATATTTTTTAACCATTGATATTACTAAATTTTAATAAAAAACAAAAAGGGTTTCACCCCAACATGTCGAATAGATTAAGTGACAAAACAAAACCATCCAAAAGGAGTGAAACCAC
>VEND01000105.1 GCA_009711765.1 Bacillota bacterium
TGGTTTCACTCCTTTTGGATGGTTTGGTTTTGTCACTTAATCTATTCGACATGTTGGGGTGAAACCCTTTTTGTTTTTTATTAAAATTTAGTAATATCAATGGTTAAAAAATATGAAATTTACTCAAGTATTTAGAAAGGAGGTAATATGAATAAAGATTTTGAAAGTATAGAGAAAAGATTAAAAAAGTATAAGGGTACTAACCCTGGTATTTCTATTATGGTAATTAAAGATGGTAATGTGGAATTTAAGAAGGAATTAGGGCTTTCAAATTTAGAATTAAAAGTACCTATAAATGAAAAGACAGCTTATAATATAGCATCTATAAGTAAACAATTTACTGCTATGGCTATAATGATTATATAACTAATTATCTTAAAGAGTTAAAAGCTTTTAATAAAGTTAGCATAGAGAATTTATTAAGTCATACTTCTGGAATTATTAATTATTATAAAATACTTATTAAACTAAATAAAACTGCCTTTAATATAACTAATAATAATGTATATGAGTTACTAAAGAGTGAAAATTTATTATTCAATCCAGGTAGTCACTTTGATTATTCTAACTCAAATTATGTATTACTAGCTATTATTATTGAAAAAGTAACAGGTTTATCCTATAAAAATTTCATAGAAGAAAATATATTTAAAAAAATAGGTATGGAAAATTCTTATGTATTTGATGAAACTAAGCCAGTTATAAAAAATAGAGCCTATGGATATAAAAAAGTAAATAATAAATATTATTGTGATTATCAAGAAGCTTTAACAGTTGGGGACGGTGGAATTTTTTCAACACTTAATGACTTATATATTTGGGATCAGATATTATATACAGATAGGTTAGTAAGTAAAGAAAATTTAGATTTAGCTTTTAGTACTAAATATGATTTAGAAGAGGATTATGGGTTTGGATGGTCTTTAGATGAAAGCAATAAAAAGATATGGCATACTGGATTAGATGCAGGTTTTAGAAGTATGATTACAAGATATTTAAAGGAAAAATTAACTGTAATCATATTATCAAACTCATCAGTTTGTACATATAAGGAAAGAAAAAGAATTACAGATTATTTATATAATACTTATAAAAACTAGGGGGAGAGTATATGCATAAATATTTGGTTGATATGTTAGAATGTCCGCTTTGTCACGGTGATTTAAAGTGGGATATATTTAAAGAAACAAATGAAAGGATAATACAAGCAGAAATTTTATGTAATGACTGTAATGCTAAATATCCTGTTGAGGATGAAATAGCTTTATTTTTAACACCAAAGGAAAATCGTAATGATCTATGGGAACAGGGAAATAATCAGCTGAAAAAGTATTTCAACGAAAATCCTGAAATCGAATATAAACTTTTAAATAAGTCATTAGAATCATTAAATCCAGCAGATAAATTTATAAGAGGTATGCTATTAGAAGAAAAGGGAGAATATTTTAAAGCAATGGATGTGTTTAAAGTAGCATATAAAGAAATATATACTAAAGAATATATAGATTGTTGGAATGATGAAATAAATTATCTATGTAATTATATAGATAGTGATAAACCTATTATTGATTTAGCTTCAGGAAGATGTTATTTAGTTGAAAAGCTAGCAAAACTAAAGAAAAACAAAATAGTTGCAACTGATTTTAGTCCGAAGGTATTAAAAAGGGATAAATTGTTGTTAGAACATATAGGTCTTTATAAAAATATTAGCCTTATTGCCTTTGATGGAAGATTAACACCTTTTAAAGATGGGGCTATTGATATACTAACATCGAATTTAGGGTTATCAAATATAGAAAAACCTAAGGATTTAATAAAAGAATTAAGACGAATTACTAAAGGAACTTTTTTATCTATTAATCATTTTTGTAATGAGTCAGATCATGATAATGTGAACTTATTAAAAAAGTTTCAATTAGATACTTTTTTATTAGAATCAGAGACAATTGATAGTTTTAAAAAAGCTGATTTTAATATTAATATATTAAATAATTTAAAGGGAAAAGCTAAACCTACTCCTAAAGGAGAACTTATAAAAGATGCAGAAATAGATGGATTTCCTATTAAAGAAACTATTCTTAAGTGGGGAATAATAGAAGCTAAGTAGTACTAAGTTTCTTGATATGTTATTATAATACATATCAAAGTTTTAAAGGAGAGTTTTAATGAGTAATTATGTTTGGTATTTAAGTTATGGTTCAAATATAAACAAAGATAGATTCCTATGTTATATTAAAGGAGGAAAACCTGAGGGTTCTAAAGTTTGTGAAAAGGGTTGTAAAGATACTACATTACCTAAAGAGGATAAATTTATTAAAATTCCCCATAAGTTATACTTTGCAAAACACTCATCTAGATGGAATGGAGGAGTTTGTTTTATAGAAGATAGTAAGGGGAAGGATTATACTATAGGAAAAATGTATTTAATTACAAAGGAACAGTTTAAAGATGTTTACAGACAGGAAAATAGTGATAATAATATAGATATTAACTTAGATGAAGTAATAAAAAAGGGAACTAAAACATTAAAAAATTCATGGTATGGAAAAATTATATACACAAAGAAAGAGAAGGGATATCCTATATTTACTTTTACAGCTCCATGGGATATAAAAGAGGTAAGTTTTAATAAACCTTCAAAGGAATATTTAAAAACAATAATAAAAGGATTAAAGGATAATAATATGAATAGTGAAAGTTTAGTAAATTATTTAATAAATAAACCTGGAGTAAATAATTATTATAATAAAATTAACTTAAGTGAGTTAATTAGAGACTAAAAACTTTTTTAAAATTATAAAACATTAACAAAATTTTAAAATATTTTCATTATTTAGAAAATATGATATACTATAAGTAAGTTATTATAAGGAGGCTTTTAAAAAACGTGTTAATTTCTTAGTTAGATAGATAATTGAAGTTAATATCTTCTTTGCACATAAAAGGTTAAACCTTTCATGGGGGATCTCTGTGCAAATCTAACTAGAAACACAATACACGGCTAAACATATATATAAAATATTGCCTAGGGCATGTTTTAAAAAGTTATAAAGGCTGTAGATGAACTTTGTGTTCATCTACAGCCTTTTTTTTGAGGGGTGAAAAAATGCCAAAACAAATTAAGGATTAAAAGGATAAAAATTTATTTAGAGGTGGTATTATGGAACTAATAAAATGTGATGGAATTAAAAAGAGTTTTGGAGAAGTAGATGTGTTAAAGGAAATAAATTTTAGTATAAAGAAAAATGAGAGTATAGGATTAGTTGGAAATAATGGAGCAGGTAAAACAACATTAGCAAACATAATTTTTGGAAAAATAAAACCTGATAAGGGAAATATTCATAAATATATTAAAAATATAAATATAGGATATTTAGCACAATCCACATCATATAAAATAAATACTAATAATTTTTTAGATAATATATTAGTTAATAATGAAAATCCAAATGACATATTAAAGTTTACAAGTAATTTAGGTTTAGATAAAGTTCATATGTGGAATAAAGATAGATTTAAAGGACTAAGTGGTGGAGAAAAAACAAAATTAGCTTTAGCAAATGTATGGGCTAGTAAACCTGATTTATTAATTTTAGATGAGCCTACTAATCATATGGATTTTAAAGGGGTTGAGTGGTTAATTGAAGAGCTTAAAAAATTTAAAAAAGCTATTTTAATAATTTCCCATGATAGATATTTTTTAGATAAATCAGTTAAAAGAATTATAGAATTAGAAGATGGTAAAATTAATGACTATGATGGAAACTATTCATATTATAGAGAAGAGAAAAAAAGAAGATATGAAAATAAGCTACATTTATTTAATGTTGAAAAAAAGAAACAAGAAAAAATAGAATTAGAAATTACTAAACTAAAAAACTGGTCTAAAAAGGCCCATAGAGATTCTACGAAAAAGGCGAGTAAAATAGGTAATATGATAGGAGCTAAAGAACACTTTAGAAAAAAAGCAAAGAAAAGAGATAACCAAATTAAATCTAAAATAAAAAAATTAGAAAAAATGAAAAAAGAGTCTATTGAAAAACCTAAAGAAGAACAAAGTATAAATTTTGATTTTTATATTCCCAAAAACAGAGGACAAAGAATAATTGAGGCTAAAAGTATTAATAAAGGATATAAAGATAATAAATTATTTGAAGATAGTTCATTTTATATTAAAAGCGGAGAGAGAATTGGTTTATTTGGAGCGAATGGTTGCGGGAAGACAACTTTAATTAAAATAATTATGGAAAATGAAAAATTAGACAATGGAGAACTTTGGGTTAGTCCATCGATAAATATAGGTTATCTAAGTCAAGAAATAAATGATCTTAATGAAGAAATAACAACTTTAGAATTACTTAAAAGTATTGATAAATTAAATACCCTTACAAGGACTTTATTTGCTAATATGGGATTTGATAGAGAAATGTTAAAAAACCAATTAAAAATTTAAGTTTAGGAGAAAGGACAAGGATAAAACTAGCTATCTTAGTTCTTAAAAGAAAGGATTTTTTAATATTAGATGAACCAACTAATCATCTAGATTTACATTCTAGAGAAGAATTAGAAGAAGCTTTATTAGACTATAAGGGCACTATTTTAGTAGTATCCCATGATAGATATTTATTAGAAAAGCTTTGTGATAAAATGTTAGTATTTAAATCAAATAAAATTAAAAGATATGAAAGAGGCTTTAAGGGATATAAAAACAAAAGAAAACATGATAATCTAGATTTAGATAATGAATTAATGATAATAGAAAATAAAATAACAGATATTTTAGGAAAGATAAATAACTTCTTGCCAGAGGATGAAGAATATAAAAGGTTAGATAATGAGTTTAAGGAATTGATAAAACAAAAGAGGGAATTAAAAGATAATATATAGCTTTTTAAAAATATTTATGATAGTAAATAAAAAAATGGTAACCCCTAGGGGTTACCATTTTTTATAGGTATCTTTCTATATCCTTAGATAAGTCATCCATTAATTCTTTTACTGAAACTATTTCTTTTACTTTATGAACATTAGCTCCTGCAAAGGCAAAACCTTCTTTCATATTTCCCTTTTGAGAATTAATCAAAGCTTTAGCTATACAATAAGGGGCTTTATTAGGCTTACAGGGTTTTAGGCAATTAGTTAAACAATGTATTTTTCTTTTTTCTTCGGATTCAATCGATCTAAGAAAATCATTATTAATTGCTCTTCCAATCATACCTACTGGGCTTTTTATTATAGCTATATCATCTTCATTAGCATTGATATATGCTTGTTTAAATTCAAATGATGCATCACATTCATGGGTTGCAACAAATCTAGTACCAAGTTGTACACCCTGGGCACCAGCCTTTAGTATTTCAGCAATATCTTTTCCATCATAAAGGCCTCCACCAGCAATTACAGGGATCTTCATTTTGAATTTATCTTCAAAGGGCTCTATAGCCTTTTTAACATCACTTAATAAATTTTTAAGTTCAGTGGAAGGTTTTCCTAATTCGTCTTTTTTAAACCCTAAATGACCTCCAGCCTTCGGACCTTCTAATACTATAGCATCCGGTAATATATTATATCTTTTAGCCCAACTTTTACATATTATTGCAGCTGTTCTACCTGAGGATACTATAGGTGCAATTTTAGTATCAGAACCTTTAGTGTATTTAGGAAGCTTTAATGGAAGACCTGCACCTGAGAAAATAATATCTACTTTTTCTTTTACAGATTCTTTTACCATTTCTTCAAAATTATTTACAGCAGTCATTATATTAACACCAATGATTCCTTCTTTAGCTATGTGCTTAGCTCTTTTTATATGGGATTTTAATGCTCTTAAATTTGCTTCCTTTTTATTTTTTTCATAATCATCTTCATTAAAACCTATCTCAACAGCGGATATAACACCTATTCCTCCATTTTCAGCTACAGCTCCTGCTAATGAAGAAAGGGATATACCAACCCCCATACCTCCTTGAACTATGGGAAGTCTTGCAGTGATATTTCCAATTTTTAGCTTTGGTAACTTCATTTACATCCTCCTTAAAAATTAGTACTAACTCTTAATAGTACATATAAATTATATTTATTATTAGTATATACTAAATGGAAGTAAAATAAAAGAAATAAGCAAAAATAACTTATTTAGCTTAGTATATTGGAAAAATATAAAAAATATTACTTGACATTACCATAGTGTTAGTGTACTATTTAATTAATACAGTATTACAATATAAATATTGGAGGTGTGATATGGATATAAAATTTGATAATAAAATTCCAATATATATTCAAATAATGGATTTAATTAAAAAAGATATAATTAAGGGGAAATCAAAGGAGGGTGACCAATTGCCATCAGTTAGAGAATTATCTTCTGATTTAAAAGTTAATCCTAATACTATACAAAGGTCTTTAAGAGAATTAGAAAGGGAAGGATTAGCATATACCCAAAGAGGAAAGGGAAGGTTTGTAACAGAAGATAAAGAAGAGATTAAAAAACTAAAAAATGAAGTTGCTAAAGAACATATTGAAAGTTTTATTAAGGGTATGAAACAGATTGGATTTAATTCAAAGGATATTATAAAAATGGTTAAAGATAATATAGAAAAGGAGGAAAATTAAATGAGTAAAATACTTGAAACTAAGAACTTAAGTAAAAAATATTTTGCAAAGAAAGCACTAAATAATGTTAATTTAACTCTATCAAAGGGGAAGGTATTAGGGCTTTTAGGACCTAATGGAAGTGGTAAGACTTCTTTTATTAAAATATTAGCAGGGATATTAACATCTTCCTCAGGAGAGGTTTATATAGATGGCTTTAAACCAGGGGTAGAAACGAAGTCGATAGTATCATATTTACCAGATAGAAATTTTTTATATAACTGGATGAAGGTTAAGGATTCTATAAAGTTTTTTGATGATTTTTATCAAGATTTTAATTTAGAAAAGGCTAATAATTTACTAGAATTTATGAAATTAAATAAGGGTGATAAAATATCTACTTTATCTAAAGGGATGTTAGAAAAATTAAATTTAACATTAGTTTTATCAAGGGAGGCTAAACTATATATATTAGATGAACCTATAGCAGGAGTTGATCCGGCAGCTAGGGAAAAGATATTAGATGCTATTATTAATAATCATAATGAAGAAAGCTCTATGATAATTACTACACATTTAGTAACTGATATTGAAAGAATTTTTGATAGAGTTGCTTTTATAGATCATGGTGAAATAGTATTAAATGAAAACGCTGAGGATATAAGAGTTAGTAAAGAAAAATCTATAAATGATTTATTTAAGGAGGTATTTAACTATGCATAAATTAATAAAGTATGAAATTAAAGATAATTTTAAATCCTTTATAGGAACCTTTATAACAATGATAATATTAAATTTAGTATTATATTTTAAACTAGGTGATTGGAGAAATGAATCAGTTTTTATACTTACTACTTTAGTAAATGCGGCAACTTTTACTGTAGTTTTATTATTTAGTATAGGATCATTTAGTAAAGAACTTTATAAAAACAGAGGATATTTAACTTTTACTTTGCCTATTAAAGGTTCTGAAATTTTAGTTTCTAAGTTATTAACAACAGTATTTTGGTTTATTATAGGATCAATTATTGCTTTTATATTTCAGTATTCTGTACTAAAAAGCATAGTAGAAACAGAGATTTTAATGCATATAGGTAAATATTTTAATTTTATAACAATAATAAGTATGATAGTTATAGGTATTTATTCAATAGCTTCGCTATTTATAATAATATATTTCTCTATAACAATTAGTAAAATGACCTTTAAAGATAAAAAAGTAGGAAAGGTACTAGGTTTTGTGGTATTTTTAGTTATAAACTTTATAGTTAATATTATAAATAAACTTTTAATGAGGGTATTTCCACAAACATTTAACTTAAATATAGATGTTTTAGATAAAGTTAGTATTTGGACTAATGAAAATACTGCTATTACAACTTTAGCAGATTTTAACATAGCTACAACTTTATTTGGGATTTTAGCATTTGTTTCTTTTTTCATATTAACTGGTTATTTCTTAAATAATAAAATTGAACTCTAAAGGGATGTTAATACATCTCTTTTTTTTATTCAAAAGAATAACTGTAACAAAATATAAATATAAATCATACATATGTATTAGAAAGATATCTAACGACATTTTAGATAAAAATTAGAAAAAACTTAAATAAAACTACAAAAAAACCTTTACAACATTAGAAAGATATCTTATAATGTAGTTAGAAGGATATAATGAAAGAGAAATAAAAGGAATATTTTTTTAACATGGTAGTTAGATTAAATTCTAACTAGCAAGAAATAAAAATATCGAAGGAGGTGCGAATAGTGTTTAGTCTATTATTAAAAGGAAACTTAATAAAAAGGGATAGGGGTTTTGAAGAATTCATTAAATTAGAATACAGAATGTATTAATTTTTTTTACTCGAGCAATTAGAAATGAGTCTAACAATAAAGATAGAAAAGATTGGAGGTGTAATTATGAAACAACTATTAGATTTATTTAGTATTAAGTATAATAGTTATAAGGATTTAGCTTTAGAGGAATATAAAAGTATAGAATTCAGAAGATAATTTTAATTAAATGAAAGGGGGAATAAAAATGTTAGTATTAAAAATATTTGATTCCACTGTTAAAGGTTTAGAACATTTTAAAAGAATAGAAATGAATACAAAGAAAAAATAGGGGGATTTTTATTATGAAGTATACTAAAGATATTCTAAAGATAAAAACAATAACTATATTTTACTCAGGTTTTGTCTAAATACTAAAGATAAATTTAAGTAAAGATTAATAATAAGTATATGAGGGGGAGATAAAGTGAAAGATCAAAGAATTGAGAAATTAGCAAAGGTTTTAGTTAATTATTCGTTAAGCATCAAAGAGGGTGATTATTTATTAATACGTGCTAGTGATATTTGTAAGCCACTAATAAAGGCGGTATACAAAGAGGCAATCAAAAAAGGTGCCCATGTAGACACAGAAATAAAACTTTCAGGTTTAGAAGAAATATTTTTTAAAGAAGCTAGTGAAGAACAATTAGAATATGTTAAGCCTTATTATGAATATATGGTTGAAAAGTATACAGCAGTCTTGGTTTTATTAGGGGATTATAATACTAAGAATCTATCAAATGTTGATTCAGAAAAAATCAAGAAATATAGTAAAACTTTGAGAGATATTAATATAAGATTTCTTAAAAGGTCTCAAAATGACCTTAAAACCTGTGGAACACAATTTCCAACTAACTCAAGCGCACAAGAGGCTAATATGAGTTTAGAAGAATATGAAGAGTTTGTATATAATGCAGGATTAATAAATAAGGATGATCCTATTAATGAATGGAAAAAAATCTCAAAAAAGCAGGAGAGGATTTGTAATATACTAAATGAAAAAAGCACACTTCATATAAAATCTAAAGATACTGATTTACAAATGAACATTAAGGGACGTAAGTGGGTTAATTCAGATGGGAAAACAAATTTTCCAAGTGGAGAGGTTTATACAACTCCTATAGAAAATTCAGTTAACGGATATATAAGGTTTAGTTATCCAGGAATATTTATGGGAAGGGAAATAGAGGATATAAGATTAGAATTTAAGGATGGTAAAGTAATAAAAGCTACAGCTACTAAGGGAGAGGATTTACTACATTCACTTTTAGAAAGTGATGAAGGAGCTAAGATATTAGGAGAGATTGCAGTTGGCACTAACTATGGTATAGATAAATTTACTAAAAATATGTTGTTTGATGAAAAGTTAGGTGGAACTATACATGCTGCACTAGGGAGCGTACCGGGAGATACAAAAGGAAAGAATGAATCAGGTATACATTGGGATATGTTATGTGATATGAAAAATGGTGGAGAAATTTTTGCAGATGGTAAGTTAATATATAAAAATGGAGAGTTTTTAATTTAAATTAATTCATAAAAAGAGAAATTTATTTAAAAAAAGGAGTAAAAAATGAGTATTGATAGAAAAGAATTATTAAGGGTAGAGGATTATTTTGATAAAGCAGCTTATAGATATGATAAGGAACATATGAAAAATTCTTCATGTTTTAATGAGTTTTATAAAAAAGTTACAGAACCAATTGAGGTAACAAACAAGGCTATAAGGATTTTAGATTTAGGATGTGGAACAGGTTTAGAACTTAGTAATATATTTTTAAAAGCAAAAAATTCTATGGTTACTGGAATAGATGTATCTAAAGAGATGTTACTGAAATTAAGGGAAAAATATAGTGATTATTCAAATCAATTAAAATTAGTTAATGATTCCTATGAAACAGCTATCATTTTAGAAAAATCCTATAATTATGCTATTTCAGTGATGTCACTTCATCACTTTACATACCACAGAAAAAGAGAAATATATGAAAAAATACTAAAATCCTTAAAAAGAAACGGAGTTTTTATAGAGGGTGATTATACAGTATCAACTAAAAAAGAAAAAGAAGGATTAATTAAATATAAAGATATAATTAAGTGTAATAATCTAGCTAGTGAAAAAGATTACCATATAGATATACCATTTGCAGCTAAAACAGAGAAGAAACTTATGTTAGCTGCAGGCTTTAGTAAAGTCAAAATAATATTTGATAAGGGAGATGCATCTGTTTTAGTAGCTTATAAATAAGCTAAAAAATTTTAAAAAGGGGAGAATTAAAATGGCAGATATGAGAATTAAAAAATTGGCAAATTTATTAGTAAATTATTCTTTAGACATAAAAAAAGGTGAATATTTATTGATAGAAGGAAGTGATATTTCCAAACCATTAATAAAAGAAGTTTATAGAGAAGCAATAAAAAAAGGAGCCCATGTGGATACAAAAGTAGATATATCAGGGTTAAGGGAAATATTTTTTAAAGAGGCTAGTGACAAGCAACTTAAACATGTTAATCCTTACTATAATTTTATGGTAGAAAATTATGATGCAGTATTAACACTTTGGGGAGGATATAATGAAAAGGAGTTATCTAATATACCTACAGAAAAAATACAGAAACAAGCAAAGGCTTTAAGGGAGATTAATATTAAATTTTCAAAGAGGATGGCTAATGATTTAAAATGGTGTGGAACTCAGTTTCCAACTAATGCTAGTGCACAGGAGGCTAATATGAGTTTAGAAGAATATGAAGATTTTGTATATAGTTCTGCATTAGTAGATAGGGAGGATCCAATAAAAGAATGGGAAAAAGTATCAAAGAAACAAGAAAGGATTTGTAATATTTTAAATGGGAAAAAGACACTTCATATAAAGTCTAAGGATACTGATTTGAAAATGAACATAAAAGGACGTAAATGGATCAATTGCGATGGTATTTTAAATATGCCAGATGGAGAAGTTTATACAACTCCTATAGAAAATTCAGTTAATGGTCATATAAGATTTAGTTATCCAGGAATATTTATGGGAAGAGAAATAGAAGATATTAGATTAGAATTTAAGGATGGTAAAGTAATAAAAGCTACAGCTACTAAAGGAGAAGATTTACTTCATTCACTTTTAGAAACCGATGATGGAGCAAAAGTATTAGGAGAAATAGCAGTTGGTACTAACTTTGGTATAAATAAATTTACTAAAAATATGTTATTTGATGAGAAATTAGGTGGAACTATACATGCTGCTTTAGGTAGTGTGCCTGGAAATACAGGAGGAAAGAATGAGTCAGGTATTCATTGGGATATGTTATGTGATATGAAAAATGGTGGAGAAATTTTTGCAGATGGTAAGTTAATATATAAAGATGGGAAGTTTATAATATAATTTAAGCCCCCTTTATTGGGGGCTATATATAAGTGAGGTGTTAATATGGATTATCAACTAAAAGAGTCTTTAACAAAGAAGGAAAATAATAAAATTAAAACTAATATAGCTTTGTTTTTATCAGGTAAATTAGTTTCTTTATTAGGGACTAGTATATATAGTTTTGCAATAGGTTTATATGTATTAAAATTGACAGGCTCAGGAGCTAGTTTTTCTTTAACAATTGTTTTTAGTATGTTACCTAGAGTTATACTAGGTCCCTTTGCAGGTTCTATTGCAGATAATACTAATAGAAAAGTTATGGTTGTGGGAATGGATTTATTAAGTGGATTATTAATGTTTTTATTATATTTTATTACTATTACTAGTAATCTAACTTTAAATTTTATTTATATATCAGCATTTATGCTAACAGTATTTAATACTTTTTTTTCAGTTGCTTTTGATGCATCTATTCCTAATATAGTTGATGATAAAAGATTAATGAAAGCAAATTCTTTAAATCAATCGGTAATGTCTTTAACAAATATATTAGGACCATTAATTGGAGGTCTTGTATTTGCAATATTTGATATAAAATACTTTATATTATTTAATGGTATATCCTTTTTATTATCTGGAATTACAGAAGCCTTTATAAATTTTAATATTAATAATAAAGCTAGTGATAATGATAAAAATAATAAAAGTAGGAAAAAAGATATATTTAAAGCTACTCTAGAGGGTTTTAAATATTTAAAAACACAGAAATTACTATTTTCTTTAGCGTGTTATTTTGCCTTTGTGAATTTATTTTTTAGTGGAGTTGAAGTAGCACTTCCTTATATTTTAGTTAATGAATTAAAATTAGGTTCAAAAATTTATGGAACTATCAACGGATTTTTTGCAGCAGGCTCTTTAGTTTTTTCAATAGTTTTATCAACGTTACCTGAGATTAAAAATAAATATAGGATAATTTCTTTAGGGATGTTTATAACAGGAATACTTACAATACTTGTAGGACTTCCAACTACAAATTTACTTCCAGAAATGAATAGTATTTTTTATTTGATTTACTTTATGATTATTACCTTTGGAATAGGGAGTATTGTAGTAATGATTAATATACCTATAAATGTAACATTACAAAGAGAAACTCCAGATGAGTATAGGGGTAGATTATTTGGAGCCTTAACAACTATGAGTATGGCTATACAACCCTTAGGAATGGTTATATCAGGATTATTAATTGATATATTACCTAGTTATGTAATTCCAATTGTTTCTGGTATACTATTTATAATGTTATTATTAATTATGGGAAGAAATAAAGAATTAAGAAATATTTAAAGGAGTTGATCAAATGATTAATACAGAAATCAAACATAATATGGCATTAGAGTTTATAGGTTTTATTTCAAGATATAGTAAAAATGAAGAAATTCATGAAGTAGTTAAAGAATTTGATTTAAAGTTTAATGAAGATATAGAAAAATGGATAGAGGATATCAATAATGAAATATCTCCCTTTTTAAAATCAGATATTGAGCTTTTAGTGGGTGGATTATGGATTTCTCAGTATGCTATGTTACAAATGGTTATTGAAAATAAATTAAAAACTCCTAAAGAATATATAAGCTTTTTCAAAAGAGTATCGGGAGAAGAATATATCAAAAGATGTTTTGATGAATATGAAATAAATAAATATAATGATAATAAAATAACTTTTGAAAGTAAAGATGATGATATATTTGAAGCAATTAAATTTAGAAAAGATAAAGAGGAAGCTAAAAACTTTAAACAATTTAAAAAATATTCAACTGAAATGAAAAAAAGACTAGATATGGTATTAGAAGAGTTTTATAATAAGTTTTTTATTAAGTATGAAGATAAAATTAAAAAAATAATGAAAGAAAAAGTAAAGCTATCAAATAAAAAATTTAGAGATGATCCTGAAACTTTTTTAGAGGTTATAGGTAGAGGAGATTTTAGTAATGTTTTAAAGGGGGATAGGGATTTAAGAATATATGTAAACTATACAACAGAATTTGACTTTGCATATTATATAGATTCTTCAATTTGCAATATAATATATGGCTATGGAATGGAACAAAGGTTCAATCAAAAGAAAATGAGAGAAAAAAGCAAAGATTTTTTCAAAGCATTATCCGATGAAAAAAGACTAGAGATTTTAAGATTATTAGGTAGAAGAAAATGGTTTAGTAATGAACTTGCTAAGCATTTTTCCCTTACTTCTGCTACAATGAGTTATCATATTAATAAATTAACAGATTTAGGAGTCGTATTACACGAAGCAGGAGATCAAAATAAAGTATATTATAAAATAAATAAAGAAAAATTAAAAGAATTATTCGATGTTGCTTTAAAAGATATTCTAGCTGAGTAATAAAAATGCTCTTCATTCTGAAAAAATACACAAAAAGCTATGTTATTATAAATGTTTATATGCTATAATAGAACTGACGTTTGCAACATTATAGATATGACATAACTAGCGGAGGTAACATAAGATGAAGGGCAAAACACATTTAATGATTGGAACCGCTGCTGGCATAACACTAGGAGTTAATTATCCATTAGAGACAGCAATAGTTATAATAGCATCATCAGTGGTTGGTTCATTACTGCCCGATATAGATCACCCAAAAAGTAGCTTCAATCAAAAAATACTTTTTATTAAAAATAAATTATATAAAACTTTAATATATTCATCAATAGGTACAGCTATAACCTATTATGGCTCAAGTATAGATGATAAATTGTTAATATTACTAGGTATAACCCTTATATTAACAGGAATTACAAATCACAGAGGGTTTACCCACAGTTTATTAGGTTTATTCTTATATACATATATAATAAAAAAAATAACTATAAGATATGATATACAGGGAGTATACATAGGATTTGTAGCAGGTTATATAAGTCATTTAATAGCTGATTTTTTAACAAAGGGAGGTATAGAACTTTTTTATCCCTTTAAAATAAATATATCATCACCAATCAAAATAAAAAGTGGAGGATTTTGGGAAAGATTTATAATAAAGGGCACCTCAATATATTCAGTCTATATACTATGGAACCATATGAAAATAGGATCTTAAATTAATTCTTTTTTATGTAATATATAAATAACAATAAAACCTACTATTATAAAAACTAAGGTAAAAATGCCTTCAATAAGTAAGTTCATAAAATTCCCTCCAAAATAATATTAAGTATAGTATTCTCAATAATAAAGAAGAATATATACAAAGGAGAGGATTTTTATGAAGCTATTTATTGAGGTGATTATCCAGACTTTTCTAGCTTTTTTTACAATTCTTTTTATAACGAGGCTATTAGGAAGACAACAAATTTCTCAACTAACTTTTTATGAATATATAAATGGAATAACCTTTGGTTCTATAGCTGCAACTTTGGCAACTGATGTAAATCAAAGAACATATCAACATTTTGCAGGACTTATTATTTTTGGATTACTTACAGGTTTAGTATCGCTAATTGCTTTAAAAAATAGAACCTTTAGAAAAGTTGTTGAAGGGGAACCTATATTAGTAATAAAGGATGGAAAGATTTTAGAAAAAAATTTAAAAAAAGCTAGGTATAGCATGGATGAACTTAATGAACTTTTAAGACAAAAGAAATGTTTAACAGCTAGGGATGTTGAATTTGGAATATTAGAAATGAATGGGGATTTAAGTATTGTAAAAACCCCTGAAAAATCCATAGTAACTTTAGGTGATTTAAATATACAAAAAAAAGCTGAGTTAATACCTACAGAAATAATTATAGGTGGACAAATCATCTATGAAAATTTAAGAAAGCGAAAAATAACAGGTAAGGATTTAATGAAAGAACTTAAAAAAATTAATATTACAAAGGTAGATGAAGTTATGTATGCAACAGTTGATCAAAAGGGAGAGTATTATATAGACAAATATGAGGATAATATTAAAAATATCGATTTTAGTGAGAATAATGAAAAAGTATAAATGTTACAAATAATTTACAATGGAGAAAAACACTTGAAATATTATGAAAATTCAAATATAATTATATAAGAAATAAATGGAAGGAGGTCGTAATGATGTTTAATTTTAACGTAGTAAGAGGAAGAAATAATAAAAATATATACACACGACCTGTGACCAAAATATAATTTTTTTGAAATTAAGCCATGGGTTAGTGTAACTATACCCATGGCTTTAAATATGTATAATTAGTATAGAAACTAAAGCCATAGGTATCTAGCCTGTGGCTTTTTTGTTGTCTAAAAGGGGGAGTAAGGATGTTTAAAAGTTAGATTTATCAGTCATTTTATGATAGGGGGTTAATTTTATGAAAAATTTCAAATTACTTAATAGTTGTATGAAAGGAAGTAGGATTTTATATCTAGGAGCTATTATAAGTGTAGGGTTAGCAACTATATTTACAATTATAGCACCGTTAATTTTAAGAATAACAATAGATTCTATAATCGGGAATAAAAAAATAAATGCTCCTGATTTTATAATAGATTTTATTAATAAAATAGGAGGGAACTCTTATTTATCAAATAATCTTTGGATATGTGCTTTAACTTTAGTATTATTAACTTTAGGGGGAGGAATATTTTTATTTTTAAAGGGAAAATGGTCAGCTCAAGCAGCTCAGTCCATAGCAAAATCAATTAGAGAAAAATTATATGACCATCTTCAGCATTTACCCTATGATTATCATGTTAAAGCTGAAACCGGTGATTTAATACAAAGATGTACCTCTGATGTGGATACCATAAGAAAATTTTTAGAAATACAGTTAGTGGAAATGGGAAGAGCCATTTTTATGATTTTTTTTGCATCGATAATAATGATATCTTTAAGTATAAAAATGACTTTTGTGGCAATGGCAGTTATACCAATAATATTTTTATTTGCAGTTTTATTTTTTCTAAAAATTAAAGATGCTTTTAAATTATCCGATGAAGCTGAGGCAAGTATGTCTACTGTATTACAGGAAAATTTAACATCTGTTAGGGTAGTAAGAGCCTTTAATAATCAATTATATGAAATAAATAAATTTGATGATAAAAGCAAAGAGTATAGGGATTTAACTTATAGATTAATAAGACTTTTAGCAGGTTATTGGTCACTTTCTGATTTATTGTGTATGTTACAGATAGGAGCTGTTTTAATCCTTGGAAGTTACTGGACTATACAAGGAGAGATAACTTTAGGTACTTTAGTTGTATTTACAACCTATGAGGGGATGCTTTTATGGCCTGTAAGACAAATGGGAAGAATACTTACAGATATGGGAAAGGCTCAAGTATCTTTAAGCCGTATAAGAGAAATTTTAGAAATTCCTAAAGAAGAAAAAGAAGAGAATAAATTAAAACCAGAAATTGAAGGTAATATTAGTTTTAAAAATGTTTATTTTGAATATGAGAAAAATAAGCCTATATTAAAAAACATTTCCTTTGATATAAAAAAAGGTAATACAATAGCTGTAATGGGCCAAACAGGTTCAGGTAAATCTTCTTTAATACATTTATTAGCAAGACTTTATGATTATCAAAGAGGCTCTATAAAGATAGATGGAGTTGAACTTAAGGATATTAATAAAAAATGGATAAGAAAAAATATAGGATTAGTATTACAAGAACCATTTTTATTTTCAAGATCCATAAAAGAAAATATAAGTTTAGCTAAAAAGGATGCTAAGGAAGCAGAGATTTTTGAAGCGGCTCGGGTTGCAGCTGTACATGATGTAATTGAAGATTTTGATAAAGGTTATGAAACATCTGTAGGTGAAAGAGGTGTAACCCTTTCTGGCGGACAAAAGCAGAGAATAGCAATGGCAAGAACTTTAATAAATGATAATAAAATATTAATATTTGATGATTCTTTAAGTGCAGTTGATACAGAAACCGACGCAGCTATTAGAAAAGCTTTAAAAAATAGGGAAAATGATGCAACAACCTTTATTATCTCCCATCGTGTAGCTACTTTAAAAGAAGCTGATTTAATTATTGTACTTGATAAAGGGAAGATAGTACAAAAGGGAACCCATAGTGAATTAATAAAAACTAAGGGTTTATATAAAAAAGTATGGTCTATACAAAATTCATTAGAAGAAAATCTAAAAGATGATTTAAATAGGATTGTTTAAGGGGGGATATTTTGGATACTAAAAAGGAACAAGAATTTAATAAAAAAATAGATATTAAACTATGGAAGAATTTATTACACTATATGAAGCCCTATAGTAAAAACCTTTTTGCTCTAGCCTTTGTGATGGTTTTAGTAGCAGGTATAGATGTAGTATTTCCACTTATGAATAAAATAGCTATAGATAAATATATAGTACCTAAAAACCTAGATGGGCTAGTAGGATTTAGTATTAAATATGGTGTTTTAATTATAATACAGGCAATAAATGTATACTTATTGATAGCCTTAGCTGGTAAATTAGAAACACATATCCCCTATGATATAAGAACATTAGCCTTTAAAAGATTACAAGAACTTTCCTTTTCTTATTATGATAAGACACCTATAGGTTGGTTAATGGCAAGAATGACTTCAGATGTAAGAAGGTTAGGGGAAGTAATATCCTGGGGACTTGTGGATATAGTATGGGGCTTTACTATGATGAGTGGAATAGCGGTTTTAATGTTTTATCATAGCGTTAAACTTGCATTAATTTCCCTTTCTGTAATACCAGTATTAATAGTAATTAGTACATTTTTTCAACAGAGAATACTAACTGCATTTAGACAGGTAAGAAAAATTAATTCTAGAATAACAGGAGCCTATAATGAGGGAATAGGTGGTGCAAAAACTACAAAAACATTAGTTAGGGAAAAAGAGAATTTAAATGAATTTAAGAACTTAACAGGGAATATGAGAAACTCATCAATTAAAGCTGCTATTTATTCTTCATTATTTTTACCTATTGTTATGACTCTAGCAAGTGTAGGTACTGGGTTAGCCCTTTGGTTTGGAGGCAATGGTGTAATAGTAAAAACAATAACCTATGGAACTTTAGTATTATTTATTTCATATACTAGACAATTCTTTGAACCTGTAAGGGAATTAGCAAGGGTACTTGCAGAATTACAAGCAGCTCAAGCTTCAGCTGAGCGTGTTCTATCTTTAATAGAAACTAAACCTGATATTAAAGATAGTAAAGAAGTATTAAAACGCTTTGGTGATTTGTATAATCCTAAAAGAGAAAATTGGCCAGATGTAACTGGAAATTTAACATTTAAAAATGTATCATTTCAATATAAAGATGGTGAAAAAGTACTTGATAATTTTAATTTAGATATTAAATCAGGTGAGACTATAGCTTTAGTTGGTGAGACTGGTTCAGGGAAAAGTACAATTGTAAATTTAGCCTGTAGATTTTATGAACCAACAGAGGGTGAAATATTAATAGATGGAGTTAATTATAAAGAAAGATCATTATCTTGGCTCCATGAAAATATAGGTTATGTTTTACAAACTCCTCAGCTTTTTAGTGGAACCATAAGGGAAAATATCCAATATGGTGACCTAGAAGCTACAGAGATGGATATTATAAGGGCTTCAAAACTTGTTAATGCCCATGGATTTATTATGGATTTAGAAAATGGATATGATACTGAAGTAGGAGAAGGTGGAGGTAAGTTATCAACAGGACAAAAACAACTCATATCCTTTGCAAGAGCTATAGTTTCTAATCCTAGATTATTTGTACTAGATGAAGCTACTTCTTCAATAGATACAGAAACTGAAAGAATAATACAAAATGCAATAGATAGGGTATTAATGGGTAGGACTAGTTTTATAATAGCCCATAGATTATCGACTATAGTATCTTCAGATAGGATATTAGTTATAAGAAATGGTAAAATAGTCGAAGAAGGTACTCATAAAAGGCTACTTTCTAATAAAGGATATTACTATAGATTATATACTAATCAATTTAAAAAGAATGTAGAATCTAAACTTGGATAGAAAATCCCCTAATATTAGGGGATTTTTTTGAAGGTATTTAAATTAAATTATCGAATATAGTAAATATCCAAAATAATAACAGAAAGGGGAATTTTATGAAACAGGGAATTAAGTTATTTATCATAACAATTTTTATATTAGTATTTATTACAACAAATGTATATGCTGATGGAAATAGTTATTGGAAGGAAGTAAAAACAGTAAATATATCAGGGGAAAGTAGAAAAGTAAATACAGTTTATATTAATCTTAATAATAAAAATATTAGATTAGAATCTGTACTTGCTAATAATAAAGTAGGAGAAGTTAAGGAATTAAAAAATATGGCAGAAAAACTAGAAAAAAATAATAGTGAAGTAATAGCTGCGGTAAATGCTACATTTTTTAATGCATATACTGACTTACAACCCCAGGGTACAATTCAAAGTAATGGAAAAATATTACATATAGGAGGTTTAGGTTCAGTAATAGGCTTTTCCGGTGATAATAATGTGGATATTAGAAATTTAAAAATATCTATAGAAGGCTCTATAAACGGGAGTTTTGAATATCCTAATAATTGGTATGCTTGGGGTATTAATCATGATTATTCAGATCCTAATGCTAATGTAGTATATACACCTATTTATGGAGATAAAACTAAAAAACATAATAATACTTCAATAGTTATTAGTAAAGGAAAAGTTATAAAAATAACTAAAGGACAAGCTAATATCCCAAAGGATGGTTATACTTTAGTTTTAGGAAATAAAGATTTAGTAAATAGATTTAAAGTAGGAGATAAAGTTTCCTATAGGTATAAATTTGAAAGTGATGGTAAAAAAATATCTTGGGATAATATCAGAACAACTATAGGTGCAGGGCCTACATTATTAAAGGATGGAATTATTTTAGCAGATGGAGAAAAGGAAGGATTTAAAGAGGATAAAATTAATATTAATAGAGCGCAAAGAAGCTTTATAGGTGTAACAGATAAAAATATATTAGTTATAGGAACAGTAGGCAGTGTAACAATGAAAGAGTTAGCTAAAATAACTAAAAATATGGGATTAAAAGATGCTATGAATCTTGATGGAGGTGCTTCTTCAGGACTTTTTTATAAAGGAAGTTATCTAACAAAACCAGGAAGGAAAATAAGTAATGCTTTAGTAGTTACTAAGTTAAAAGAAAAACCTATAAGACTAAAGTTAAATGGACAGGAAGTATTTTTTGATAATGATCCTTATATTATAAAAAATGAAGTAATGGTTCCACTAAGAGATACTTTTGAAACATTAAAAGCTAATGTAGGTTGGGATAGTGAAACAAGTTCAATAATAATTAAAAAAGATGACACTTTAATTAAATTAAAAACAGGTAGTAATTTAGCTAATATTAATGGTAAAGAGGTTAAATTAAAAGTAGCTGTTACGATTAAAAATGGACATAGCTATGTACCTGTATCTATATTTAAAAAAGCCTTTGGTGGTAAAGTAAGTTTAAACAAAAATAAAAGAATAGTTACTATGAATTTAGATACTAAAAATATATTAGAAATGTATAATAAAGCGAAAAATGAAGAAGAAAATGGTAATACTAAAAAAGCAAAGAAATTATATTTAGAAACTTTAAAAATAAATAAAAACCATAGTACAGCTTTAAAAAAGGTTTCTCGATTATTAGCTAAAGAAGGAAACTTTACCGATGCAGTTAAGTATTATAATAGATATTTAGAAATAGTTGAGAATGATAAATGGGTAAGATCATCCTTAGGTTGGGCTTATTATAGTCTTAAAGATATGGAAAATGCTGAAAAAACTTTTAAATACCTAACAGAAAAATATCCAGATAATGTTTCCTTTTGGATGGCATTAGGGGCAGTGTATTGTAATTATAATGTTAAGGAATATGATGAATCTAGAAAGTGTTATAACGCTGCTTTAAATTTAGAACCTAATGATAATCAAAAAAATACAATAAAAAAACAATTAGAATATATAGAAAAACATGATTAAACTTAGAAGGGATAGGATATTATCCTATCCCTTTTTGGTATATGAACTTTAAAAAGAAAGGATGATAATTATGTGGTGTCCTAAATGTAAAAGCGAATACAGAGAAGGTTTTACTAGATGTGAAAAGTGTAATGAAGATTTAGTAGAAAAACTTAAAGAAGAAAATAAAAAAAAGGATAATAAAGTAATAAAGGATATTGAATTAGTTTATTTAACAAATGTAGCTAATGAAAAAGAGGCAGATATTATAGAAGCTTTACTAAATTCTTATAATATTAAAGTAATAAAAAAACATAAAGAAGCAGGGGATTATTTAAACATATATATGGGAAGTTCTAACTATGGAATGGATTTATACGTATCTACTAATGAATATGAAGATGCAAAGAAAATAATAAATGAAAAAAGTGATATCAATAATACTAATAATACTAATACAACTAGTAATATAGAAGAAAGTATAGATAGAAAAAAAATATTTTTTAGACTTTTTCTAGCTATCATATTTTTACCTGGATTTGTATTTTTTATTTTTAGTATAATAAAACGTATGCTTTAATATTAATGATATATTTGGTTGTATAATAATAAAACTAAAATGGGTAAGAGAATTACAATCACTATTGATATTAAAACTGGGTAAATTTTTTCTTTTCTTTTTTTCATAAAAAACCTCCTTAATGTTAATTATATACTAAATTTATAGAAAATTAAAAGTAAGGTAAATGGAGTTTATAATAAATAAGGGGGTATTTTTATGGAGGAAAATGTTAAAAAGAGTAATGATTTAAATGGAATTAAGTTTATATTATTTAGTCTTATAGGTATTTTCATATTTTTTATCCCAATAAAAATAAATGATACATCAACTATACCATTAGACCATATTGTTAGTGGATTAAAGGCAATTCTACCTAGTTTGGCACCTATATATGCAATTATAATTATTATATTAGGTAGTATAAGACCCTTTTATAAAAAGACTTGGAAACAAAGTAAAGTAGATACTGTATTTTCTTTTTTAAAGCTATTAGGAATAATAGTGTCATTAATGATATATTTTGATTTTGGACCAGCATGGTTATTTGAACCTGATATGGGACCATTTCTATTTAATAAGCTAGTGATACCTGTAGGACTAATAGTCCCTGTGGGTGCAATATTTTTAACGTTTTTAGTAGGGTATGGGTTATTAGAGTTTATAGGTGTCTTGATGAAACCTGTTATGAAACCTATATTTAAAACTCCAGGCAGATCAGCAGTAGACGCAGTTGCATCCTTTGTAGGGAGTTATTCCATTGGATTATTAATTACCCATTTACAAGATTACTACAAATTCCAGAGGCTATGTTAGCAGCTAAGGCTAGTGCAGTGGGTATTGCAGAAATGTTTTTACCGGCACTTTTAGTAGTAGAAGCTTCCCTTGTAACTAAATTTGTTGTAGGTATTATAAGTGTGTCGTCAATATTATTTTTCTCAGCATCAATACCTTGTATTTTATCTACAGAAATACCTATTACTATACCAGAGATATTAATTATATGGCTTGAAAGGACAATTCTTACAATAATTATAGCTACTCCTGTTGCATATTTATTACTATAACTAATAAATCCCTCTTATAATTATGAGAGGGAATTTTTTTAGTAGTAGCAAAATTATAAAAATAAAGGATATTAATGGTAATCGGTTGAATATATATATATAAGGTTATTAAATTTGAAGGGAGATTAAAATGTATAGCTATGATTATTTAAAAAAGATAAGTAAATTCCCCCATAGGGGAAGTTGTAGTGAAAATGAAAAGAAAGCTTCTAAAAGTATTTATAATGAGATGAAGGCTTTAGGGTTTGAAAATATTTTAATGCAAAAGTTTAAAACACCAAAGGATTGTATGTATAATTTACCATTACAATTTGGTTTACTTATTTTAATTTCAGGTGTTTTTTTGTTATTAAATATTCATAGTCTATATTTATCACTTTTTTTATTAATCCCTATATTAATGATAGTATTTGAAGCAAATGGTTCATTAGTAGAAATTAATTTTTTCCCTAAATATGATTCTCAAAATATTATAGCCTATGACGATTATGATGATAATAAACCAACAGTTGTCATAACTGGCCATTATGATACACAAAAGGGTAGCTTATTATTTTCTCCTAAATTTGAAGATAAACTTCAAAAGTTATTTAATATAGCTTATTTAGGTCTTATTACCATAATTGTATCAATAATAATTAGTACAATTTTAGATAGAGTTATTTTACCAATAATTATACTAGATTTAATAGGTATAATTATTACAACAATAGTAATAGTGTTTATTTTATATTGTAATATAACAGGTAAGTATGTAAATGGAGCTAATGATAATGCCACAGGTTCAGCTCTAACAATGGCACTTAGTAGACATTTTAAAGAAAATAAATTTTCAGATGATGATTTTAATATGATTTTTTTATTAACAGGAAGTGAGGAAAATGGCTCTAAGGGAATGAAGGCTTTTTTAAAAAAATGGGGGAAAGCTTTAGATAAAGATAATACTTATTTTATAGTTATTGATAATGTAGGAGCAGGAAATATTACATATTTAGACGGTGAAGGCATGATTATTAAAAAGCATTATAATAGATTTTTAAAGGATTTAGCAAGTAAATTTAAAAAAGAATATGACATTAGATATAATGAAAAATTATTATTGCCAACGGATTCGTTACCAGTTATAAATCAAGGCTTTAAATCAATTAGTTTTTTAGGTAAGGATGAGTTTGGGAATATAGAAAATTATCATTGGTATACAGATACTTTAGATAAGATTAGTTCTAAACATATGGAGAATATAGAAAACTTTTTTATAGATTATATAAATTTATTGTTTGAAAAACTTTCAAACAAATCTAATAATAGGATATTTAATAATGAAAGATAAATAAACTATAAAACAAAAGGAGGAATTAGATGAATGATGTTTTAAAAACTATTGATAAAAGGGTTTCATTAAGAAAGTATAAAGATACACAAATTACAGATGAACACAAAGAAAGAATAATAAAAAGTGCCATGAGGGCACCAACAGCTGGTAATATGATGCTTTATTCAATAATAACAGTAGAAGATGATAAAAAGAAAGAAAAGCTAAGTAAAAGTTGTGATAATCAACCATTTATTAAGAATGCACCATTAATATTAATATTTTTAGCAGATATGCAAAGGTGGTATGATTATTATAAAAGTTGTGATGTTGAAAAGTATTGTAAAGATAATGACTTAGAATTTAGAGGACCAGAGGTATCTGATTTGTTATTAGCTTCAAATGATGCTATTATTGCAGCTCAAAATGCTGTTATAGCAGCAGAATCATTAGATATAGGATCCTGTTATATTGGAGACATTATGGAAAATTATGAAATACATAAAGAAATGTTTAATTTACCTGATTTAGTATTTCCTATATCTATGTTATGTTTAGGATATTATCCAGAGGATAGTAAAAGAATTATAAAACCTAGATTTAATAAAAAGTATATAGTATATAACGAAGAATATAAAAGACTAACAAATGATGAGTTTAAAGATATGTTTAGTCATTTAGAAAAAGTAATTCCTGATAAAAATAAGTTTAATGCAAAAAATCCAGGACAATTTATATATGCTAGAAAAACAGGAGCTGAATTTTCAAAGGAAATGGTAAGGTCTGTTAACAAAGCTCTAGAAAAGTGGGATGGTAAAAAACTCTAGTTAGAAATAAAACTCTTCTAAAATATGAAATACTGTTTAGATTTATCCTTTAAAGGGTAATTATGGTATGTAAATAAATTTAGGAGGGATTATTATGGCTTTAGAGACTTTAAAAGCAAAGGTGAAAAAAGGTGAAGGATTAGCAGTAGAAGCAGAATCTAGAGGATTTAATATAAAAATGGATGAGCCTAAGGATGAAGGTGGTACAGATACTGGAATGAATCCAATGGAGCTTATTTTATGTGGATTAGGGGGTTGTCAGACCATTGTAGCTTCAGCATTTGCTAAGTTTAAAGGTATTGATTTAAAGGACTTTTGGATTGAATTAGAAGGTGACTTAGACCCAGATGGATTTAAAGGTAAAAAAGATGTAAGACCAGGCTATCAAGAGATTAGATATAAAATACATATAAAAAGCGATTCTCCAGAGGATGAGGTTAGAGATTTTGTTGATTTTATAGAAAAAACTTGTCCAGTAGGGGATTCTTTAGGTAATGAAGTGAAACTAAAAAAATCTGATATTATTATTGAGTAACAAAAAGGCTATTAGTTTTTAACTAATAGCCCTTTTTTTCTATATTCTGCAATTAAAAGATCAACCATTTTTCCATAACTAAGGATTCCATCTTCCTGCATATTTGATTTTAAATAGGCATTATTTATTTTAGAGGAAGTTTCTTCTAAAAAGCCTTCGTATCTATTCCAAAAGTCATTTATAGCAATAAGGTCTCTTTTAACCCCATCACTATATTTTGTTTTTAATTTTAGAAACTCCTCTCTATCATATTTATATAAGGCATTCATAGAGTAAATTACTCCTAGAAGTGTTCCTGAATATTTATAACTAACATTAGGATGTATATTACATGTAACATATGCTATATAATTAGCTTCATCTTCCTTTGCAAAGCCCCTTTGATGGGCCATTTCATGAAAAGTTGTAACAGGAAACATACTATCAGGTATTAACATATTTACATTTGCTTCTGATGTAAAGGGAAAATATATACCAGATATGCCTAGGTAAGAGAGTATACTAGACATATAGACAGGTTTAGGGTTACCATATTTTCCTCTAAGTTCAGGATATAGTTTTGATGAAAGTCTATAACCTTTATATGCATTTTTTAGACAATATGATTTTCCCCTAGGTAAATACATAATACCTAATTCATTTTCTTTTACCTTTTTTCTTAGTTTATTAGCTCTTTTTATAAGCACTTCATTTAAAGAAATAAGTTCATCTACCTTTGCAGGTTTTACATTTAAATTACTTATCTCTGAGAAAGTTAATCTTTGATAATTAAGACCCCATATGCTTATAAAGGTAAAATAAATTATACCTAAAGTTATTGTGATTTTAATTAAGGAATTAAAAAGTGTTTTTTTAATCTCTTTAAATTTAAGATTTCTAAGAAATTTTATAAGGGTAATTAATAAGTATAAAATAAATAGTATTACTAATATTTCTCCTAAGGAAAAGGGGAAAATTCCAGTTATTATACTTAAGGGTTGAGAAATCACCCTATATATACCATTAGAATAATACTTTTCTATAAGATTAGGGACAAAGGATAATACATACGAAAGTAAAAACCCTAAGGGTAAAAGTAGAATTAATATAATTTTTGTTTTTTTATATTTCATAGACATCACTTTCTTTAATTTTTTTTTACTTTATTATAATATATCATAAATATTTAGATAAATTCATATTATGTTTAAAAGTTCTAGATTTTATTTCTAGAAAGGAAAATCCCTTATAGATAAAGAAGAATATAAAAGAAGTAGAAGTTAAATATAAAATATAGGAAAATAAGGGTGAAAAATATATGGATATAGATAAAATAATTGATAAATTAAAGGAAGATGAAATAAAAAATGTTAATATGATTAATTTTATAAAAGATTATCCAATAGAGGATATAAAAATTATTGGAAATTCAAAACTAATAAAGGGAAAAAGTGACCATAGTTGGAATTATATAAGTAGTTCATCAAAGGAAGAATTTAAAAAATTAAATAAATATTTTGAAGGTGAAAAATATTTCGCTGTAGTTGAAGATTGGATGGTACCTATAATATTAAAAAATAAAGAACTTGATTGGAAGTTATCCTGTAAAAAATTATATTTTCCTAGAGAAAAATACTTACCTAATGAGTATTATAAAGCAGAAAACTTAAGATTAAAGGATGCTGAATATATTTATAAAAACTCAAAATATAAGGATTTTACTTCTAAAGAATATATAAAAGAAAGAATAAAGAAAGGAAATGGACTAGGAATTTATGAAGATAGATTGATAGCTTGGATATTAACCCATGATGATGGTGCTATTGGTTTTATTAATGTTTTAGATGAATATAGAAAGAAAGGATTAGGTAAAGATTTAACTATTTCAATGATAAAAAAGTTACGAGAGTTAAATAAAATTCCCTTTGTGCATATAGAAGAGGATAATATTAAGTCTATGAATTTAGCAAAAAAGGTAGGTTTTATAGAGGATAGATTTGTTCATTGGATTAAACTTAAATAAATGAGGAGAATTTTAATGAGAAAAGTTATTTTATTAATTTTAATTATTATAATTTTTATACCTTTAATAGGTTATACAAATGGTGGGCCAACTATATCAAATCCTAATACTAATGGATATTTAAAATTCGATGATGATTCTAAAATAGCTTTAAATAAAGAAGAGGTAAGTTTTACATATATTAACAAACCTTCTTTTATTGGAGAGGGAAATTTCAATGTTAAATACTATTTAGAAAATACATCAAATATTAAAAAGAATATTAAAATCATATTTGTAACTTCATCAGGAGGTAATAATAGATTTAAAGTTAAGGTAAATGGGGAGGATATTAAAGTTAAAAGTCATGAGTCTAGCCTTGTTATTGATAATTGGAAACCAGTATTAATAGATGAAGTAAAAGAACCTATAAGTGGTAAAAAGCTAAGTTCAATTATAGGTGTTAAAAGTACAAAAGGTATAAATAAAAATTATCCAGGATATATAGAAATCCCCCTTACATTTAATAAAAAAGAATCTAAAATATTAGAGATAAATTATATGGATTTTAGTGCTTTATATAGAAAAGAAGCTGTTGTAAATCCAGTATATGCACATTTATACTATCTTACGCCTGCTAAGTTTTTTAAAGGTGAGCCTTGGATTAAATTAAAGGTAAAACTACCAGATGAAGGGGATTATAAACTTTCATCTAATATAAAATTAGAAAAGATAAATAATAATACTTACGAAAGAAATATGAATAAAATACCTAAGAAGGAATGGCTTTTTTCTTTTACAAATACTAAAAATCTTTACTTTGGTACTAATGAAAATATTAAGCATTTAATGTTTTCTATCTTAGTTATAATATTATTAATGGGTATCTTTTATATTATTCAAACTAAGACTAAAATAAGATATATAATACCTATAGGATCAATTTTAATATTTATTTTTATAAAAGAGGTTATTCGAAAAATAAAAGGTGGATATGGAGATGTAATATACTTTTCTGTTTTTTATATTTTAATAGGAATTGTATTGTATAAACTTAATAAGATAGCAAGAAAAAAAATTAATAATAAATAGAAGTTTATTTTTCTTGGTTAAAAAATTTTTCAATGTATTCTAAATCTAGTTTTTTATCAACTACTTTATAATAATCGAAAGTAGATAATTTATCTATTTCTTCGTAAGTAATAAGCTTTTTTTCTTTATCATAATTTTTTTTATAAACATGGGTAAGTATTCTTAAATATTCTTCATTCAATATTTCAATACTCAATTTTGAATAAGCTTCATTTTCTGTGAAATCTATTTCATATATTTCTCTAGTGCTTACTTCAGTAGGAAGATTGTCAATTTTTACAAGGGTAATATTTTTAAAATAACTTAGTAATTGTTTAATAGAATTACTATCTTCAATATTTTTAAACTTAGTATCAGTAGAACGATCTCGAGATTTTTTTTCCATACTTAATTCATTAAAATTATTATGGGGATACTTTTGTATAATGTCATCTAAAAGTTTTTTTTCATTTACATTGATATCTTCTTTTTTTATTGTATTTGTTTTATTACATCCAAATAAAAGTATAGATACAAAACAAAATAAAAATATACAAATCTTTATTTTCATTATCCCACATCCTTTTTAAATGATAATATAATTATAGCATAAAATGTATTAAGTATTAAAAAATACAAAATTAAATATAAATAAGAAAGTTTAGAGGTCTGATTCAATGATAAAAAAAATTAATTTAAAGGTATCAAAAATTACTAAGAAATCAAAAGAAGAAATTAAGGCTCTTTATATAGCTTATAAAAGATCAGACATATCAGTTATGTCTAAAGTTATTATAGCATTAACAGTAGGGTATGCTTTAAGTCCTATAGATTTAATTCCAGATTTTATTCCGATATTAGGATACCTTGACGATGTAATTATAATTCCATTAGGGATTTATGTATCATTAAGGTTAATACCTGATAAAGTAATGGATGAATGTAGGATGGAAGCAGAAAAATCATTAAATAATAAAAAATTAATAAATTGGAATGCTGGAATATTTATTATATTAATATGGTTAATTATATTTATACTTTTATTTTTAAAGTTTAAAAAATAATGAATTAAACTAGAAAAGTCATTAGTTTTTACATCTGATTTACTGCATTAAATTCAAAGTAAGATATATAATACCAAGAGGGTACATATTCATATTTATTTTTTATCTGTTAACGGGTTTTAATTTTTATAAACTTAATAAAAAAGCAAAAGATAAGTTTTAACATAGGCATTGTTAATATATTATCACTAAACTATAGATATTTTTAATTAGATATATCAAAAATAATAACGTATAATTTAGGAGGACTAAATATTTAATAGGAGTGATAATATGAGTAAAAACAATAGTGTATACGCTATGGCCTTTGCATCTATGGGGATAGTTATTAACTTAGTATTTGGAACAGCAGTAGCTACTTTAAAAATCCCTTTATTATTTTTAGATACTATAGGAACAATATTTACTGCTGTGTTATTAGGACCATTGTATGGTGCAGTAACTGGAGGATTGACAAATATCATTCAAGGGATGTTAACTAACCCTAAGAGTGTGCCATTTGCTTTAGTAAATATTGTTGTAGGTTTGATAGTAGGGTTTATTGCAAAAAAATATAAGTTCAATTATAAAATTGCTGTAATTGTAGGATTAATTTTGTCTGTAGTTGCACCTTTAGTAGGCACACCTATAGCAGTGTTTATATATGGAGGAGTAACCGGCGGAGGAACTGATCTTATATTTGCATGGTTACTTAAATCAGGAAAATCAATATTTACAGCAGCTTTTATACCACGAATTTATGGGAATTTTATTGATAAAATAGCAAGTTGTTTGTTAGTAGCATTTTTAATCAAAAGATTACCTAAGGAACTTTTAAATAAGTTTGGAGGCAGTAATGGACAGAGAGAAAAAGTTAATATTAATAGCTAATTGTATACTTAATCAAAACAGTGTTGTAAAACCTTTAGCACGGGCTAAGGGAGCATATAACGATATTGTAAAGGAAATTATTGATAAAGATATTGGTATAATACAATTACCCTGTGCTGAATTTAGATATCTAGGTGAGAATAGACCCTCTATGACAAAGAAGGAATATGATACTTTTGAATTTAGAGATTTATGTAAAAATTTAGCACAAGAAATGATAACTCAGATAAAAGAATATTTAAAGCATGGTTATAAAATAGTTGGACTAATTGGTATTAATCAAAGCCCAACTTGTGATATAAGTGGAGATAGGGGAATTTTTATGGAGGAGTTATTCTATTTTTTAAATAAGGAAGATATAGAAATTCCTACAATAGAAATACCAACCTACTATAGAGAAAATGAAAAAAATAAAGATTTTTTAAAGGATTTCAAGCTATTTTTAACCTCTAGTATATACTAGAGGTTATTTTATTAAATATTTATAAAATAACACTGTATATTTTAAAGAAATTTATATTTTTAAAGTAAACGCCACAACTTTTGGGTAATATTAATAATAGATATAAAAGGAGGAATTTACTTTGGGTAATATAGTATCAAGCTATTTATGTCCCCATCCACCTATAATAATAAATAAAATAGGTAAGGGGAGAGAAAAAAAAGTAAAGGATACGTTAGAATCTTTAAATTTAGTAGCAAAGGATATAAAGGAAAAATCACCAACAACAATTATTGTTATAACCCCCCATGGTCCAGTATTTAGAGATGCTATAGCAATAAATTATCAAAAGACATTATCAGGGGATTTAAGAAAGTTTGGATGTAGTGAAGTTAGTAATATAAAGGAAAATAATATTAAACTAGTAGATAAAATATTAAAAAAATCAAAAGCAAGGGATATTAATACAGTGAAACTAGATAAAGAAAGTACTAGAATGTATAGAAATATAACACTTGATTTAGATCATGGAGTACAAGTACCACTACATTTTATAGATCAAGAATATAATAATTATAAACTTGTACATATTACATATGGTTTATTAGGATCTGAAGAATTATATAATTTCGGGAGAGCTATTAAAAATGCAGTTAAAGAAACGGATGAAAGGGTAGTTATTATTGCTAGTGGAGACTTATCTCATAAACTTACAGAGGATGGTCCTTATGGTTATGATCCTTCTGGTCCTAAATTTGATAGGTTACTAACTAATTTCATTAAAAATAAGAAATATGAAGAGATAATAAATTTAGATAAAAACCTAGCAAAGAAAGCAGGGGAATGTGGACTTAATTCAATTAATATTATGTTAGGGGCATTAGATGGATATGAAACAGTCCCTACAGTTTTATCCTATGAAGGCACCTTTGGAGTAGGTTATGCTGTAGCAAAATTTGATATTAAAGGTGAGAATAATAAAAGTCTATTAGAAAAGATAAATTCTGAAGCAAAGGAAAAAATGAAGCGTTTAAGGGATGATGAAGATAGTTATGTTAAACTTGCAAGGAAAAGTTTAGAGTATTTTATAAAAAAGGGAAAAAGGATAAACTTAGATAATGAAATACCAGAAGAAATGATAGAAAAAAAAGCAGGAACCTTTGTATCAATAAAAAAGAATGGAAATCTAAGGGGATGTATAGGTACTATACTCCCAACTAAGAAAAATATAGCAAATGAAATAATAGATAATGCCATTAAAGCAGGCACAGAAGATCCAAGGTTTTATTCAATTCAAGAAAATGAATTAAAGAATCTTGTTTACTCAGTTGATATATTAGGAAAACCTGAAAAAGTAAATTCAATAGATGATTTAGATATAAATAGATATGGAGTCATTGTAACAAGTGGTAGAAAAAGAGGTTTATTATTACCTAATCTAGAGGGAGTAAATTCAGTTAAAGAACAGTTAAACATTGTACTTAGAAAAGCAAATATTTCACCTAATGAAGATTATACAATAGAAAGATTTGAAGTTATTAGACACAATTAGGAGGATAATTATGAAAGAGGCTTTATTTTATGAAAAATTAGATAATAATAAGGTTAAATGTAAGTTATGTCCCCATAATTGCATAATAAAAGAGGGGAATTTAGGGATATGTAGAGTTAGAGAGAATAATGATGGTACTTTATATACTATTAATTATAATAAGTTAACCTCTTATAATATAGATCCCATAGAAAAAAAGCCACTATATCATTATTATCCAGGGAGCAATATATTTTCTATTGGAAGTTTTGGATGTAATCTTAAATGTAGCTTTTGTCAAAACCATTCTATTGCCCATGAAAAACCAAGAAGTAGAGACGTAACAAGTGAAGAATTAGTCAATCTAGTAAGTCTTAAAAATGAAACTATAGGTCTTTGTTATACCTATAATGAACCTAGTATATGGTATGAATATGTACTTGATTGTGCTAAGAGAGGTAAAAAAATGGGTTTAAAAAATGTATTAGTTACAAATGGCTATATTAAAGAAAAACCTTTAGAGATGTTATTAGATTACATTGATGCATTAAATATAGATTTAAAGTCCTTTAGTGAAAATTATTATAATGATATATGTAGTGGAGATTTAGAATCTGTATTAAATACTATAAATTTGGCAAATAAAAAAGCAATTGTAGAAATTTCAACTCTATTAATTGAAGATTTAAATACTAGTAAGGAAGAAATAAAAAGATTAGCTGAATGGATAGCATCTATAGATGAAGATATACCTCTTCATTTAAATAGATACTATCCAGCCTATAAAATGAAACTTCCTCCTACATCCATAGAAAAAATAAATGAGGCTAGAGATTTAGCAAAAAAATATTTAAATTATGTTTATATAGGAAACGTTATGGGGGTTGATAATGATACTTATTGTCCTAATTGTAATACTAAAATAGTATCTAGAGATAGTAGTTTTAAAGTTATAAACATAAAGGATAATAAGTGTGAAAATTGTGGTAAAGAAATTAATATTAAATATTAAGGCCGGGTAGCGGTCTTTTTTTTAGAGTTTATATATACTTTAAAAGGATTATAAGCTTTGTTATAGAAATAGTAAATATATGGTTAAAATAGGGGGGAGTATCTTGCCAATTAAAGAAATAAGTCAACCTAAATATATATATATAGAAGATAACCTAAGATTAGTAAATAATAATATAAGAAATAAAAAAATAGCACTACCCTGGTATCAGAACGAAAAAGTATTATATTATTCAGAAGGAATAAAGGGAAAAAAATATGATTTAAATACTATTAAAAAAATGTATGACTACTTAGATAGCATAGGTGAGTTATACTTTATTGAGATATTTGAAAATAGTTGGAAAACGATAGGGGATGTAACATTATCTGAGGAGAATATGCCTATTGTTATAGGAAATGAAAAATATTGGGGAATGGGTATAGGAAAAAAAGTTATAACTGCTTTATTAAAAAGGGCAAAAGTTATAGGTTTAAATACAATAAATATTCCATCTATCTATACATATAATGAAAGGTCAAAGAGGTTATTTAAATCCCTAGGATTTAAAAAGGTAAGTGGGAAAAAGGAAAGTTATAGTTTAGATTTATCAAATATAAACTTAAAAATGACTGAAAAAGAAAAAATGTTATCAGGTATGGGTTATAACTCGATGATTGATGAATTAATTAATGATAGATTAAGGGCTAAGACATTATGTAAAAGATTTAATGATACTAAACCTAATGAAATAAAGGAAAGAAAATTAATTTTAAGTGAGCTTTTCTCTAAAGCTAATGGTTGTTTTATTGAACCTAACTTCTTTTGTGATTATGGTTATAATATTGAGATTGGAGAGAATTTCTTTGCTAATCATAATTGTGTAATTTTAGATGTTAATAAAGTCATAATAGGAAAAAATGTAATG
>VEND01000156.1 GCA_009711765.1 Bacillota bacterium
TGGAAGCATGGATTGATGGGGCTAAATCCCTTGTAATAGCTATAATGGTTTTAGTTATGGCTTGGAGTATAGGAAGTATTTGTAAAGATTTAGGAACAGCAAAGTATTTAGTAGGAATATTAGGAGGTAAAGTTCCAGCTACTATAATTCCTATGGCTGTATTCTTATTAGGTTGTATAATTGCTTTTTCAACAGGAACATCTTGGGGTACTACAGCAATATTAATGCCTATTGCAGTACCTTTAGTATATCAATTAAGTGGAGGAGATACAGGGGTTTTATTATACGCTACTATAGGTTCAGTATTTACAGGGGCGGTATTTGGTGATCATTGTTCTCCTATATCAGATACTACTATTATGAGTTCTATGGCATCAGCATCTGATCATATAGATCATGTAAAAACTCAAATACCATATTCACTAACAGTGGCCATAATAGCCTTAGCAGTTGGATATTTACCTGCGGCTATATTTAAAATTCCACCTGTTGTATCTATTATACTTGGCTTAGCCATATCCTTTGTAATAATAAAAGTTTATGGTAAAAAAGTAGAGGATTTAGATAAAGTAACTAATGCATAAAAAAAGCCTAGGAATTATTTTTATAATTCCTAGGTTTCTTTATTTCATTCTCCAGTTTTTATTATAATAGTTTTTTAAAAAAGATTTAGTTTGTTTTCCCCAACCTACAGGGTAACCATCAATCGAGATAAGTTTCCAAGACTTTTCATCCTTTATCATAAGGGTTTCACCCTTAAGGTATTTTAAAGCCTCTAAATCATTACTAGAGAGATCTAGATTATATTTTGCATCTTTACTATCTAAAGCCATGGCTAATGATTGACTTGGAATAAATCTATTTCTTTTTAATTCACCTAAAAAAAGTCCTGAATTAACAATTCTTATACCTTTCATGTTAGGGAAATTATTAGGTATTAAATATAATCTATTATTTATTAGATTATATTTTCCTTTTAGTTTTTTGTTTAAGTACTTATCTTGAAATTCAATAAAGGGTTTAATATTAATATTTTTATTAATTTCAAACTTTTTTAAGGGTTTAGTTTTTTTAGAATCTTTTTTCATAAGTTTTGCTACAAAGTGTCCATCACCATTGATTTTATGGGGCCATAATCTTTTAGTTTTTTCTAAATCTTTAGAAGCATTAATAGCTTCTGATAACCCATTTTCTAAATTATCTATATGAATATCAATTAATTCAAACTCATTAAAGTTTTCTAAAAGCCATTTTATTGTACCTTCATTTTCTTTAGGAGAAAAGGTACAGGTTGAAAAAACTAATATTCCCTCTGGTTTTAACATTTTAGAAACATTTTTTAGAATATTTCTTTGGATATCAGCATATTTTTTTGAAGTGTTTTCATTCCACTCCTTAATAGCTTTTTTATCCCTTTTAAACATTCCTTCTCCAGAGCATGGAGCATCAACTAATATTTTATCAAAATAATTTTTAAAATGATTTGAAAGATTTAAAGGATTTTCATTCGTTATAATTGAGTTTTTCACTCCGAACATTTTCATGTTTTTTTCAAGTGCCTTTGTTCTTTTTGGGTTTATATCATTAGAGACTAAAAGGCCTTTATTATTTAATTTTGCTGCTATTTGTGTTGATTTACCTCCAGGAGCGGCGCATAAATCTAATACTTTATCTCCAGGTTTAGGATTAAGAGCTTCGACTGCTATCATTGCACTAGGTTCTTGTATATAATATAATCCGCAGTGATAATAGGGATGTTTCCCAGGCCGCAAATTAGTATCTTTAATATAAAAACCCTTATCACACCAAGGAACTTCTTCTAAATTAAATGGTGAAATATTTATAAAATTTTTCTTTGAAATTTTTAAAGGGTTAATTCTTAGACCCTTAAAAGTTTCATTATTAAAACTTTCAGTAAAATCCTTTATTTCATCCTTTAATATATTTTCCATTCTATTAATAAAATCTATTGGTAAATTCATTAAACCACCTACTTTTTTTATTCTATTTAATTTTATACTTAATGTTTTTCTTTTTCAAATCTTATATATTAGTATATTTTAATAACTAATATAATATTTACTTCAAATGCCTATAATTACATAAAGGATGTGAAAGGATAAAAAAGAACTTATAAATAGAGCGGAAAAATATATAAGGAGGAATGTTCATTCAAATGAAAAAAATAACAAAAAAGATAATAACAGGAGCTTTGGCAATATCTATTATAGGAACAGGAAGTTCAGTTTTAGCTTCAACTTATCAGGTTAAATCAGGTGATACCTTTTGGAAAATAGCAAGCAAATATGATTTATCAACAAGTGAACTTATGAAAGAAAATAATGCTACTAAAGATACAATACTTTATATTGGAGATAAATTAAATATCCCTGACAGTGAAGAAAATTTTTATACTGTACAAAAGGGGGATACTCCTTGGATAATTAGTAATAAATTTGATGTTTCTTTAACTGAGTTACTTAGTATTAATAATTTAGATAGTAATTCATATATATATATTGGACAAAAGTTAAAAATTCCAAATAAAGAGACTATAGAAATACCCAAGCAGCCTGAAAGCTATGTAACATATGAAACTCATATAGTGAAAAGAGGAGAAAGTTTTTGGTCATTAAGTAAAGAGTATGGTATTCAGTATTCAGAACTACTCAAAGCTAATAATGCCCCTGTAAATACTATCCTTTATATTGGAGATGAAATAAAGATACCTATACATCATGTTCCAGTAACTGAAACGTTAGGAGAAAAATATGGAGAGTATTTAGATTGGTGGCAGGCAGCACAATATGTTATTCCTATAGGGGCTAAAATAAAGATAAAAGATTTGTATACAGGAAAATCTTTTATGGCTAAAAGAACATTAGGAGCAAACCATGCTGATTGTGAAACTTTAACAAAAGAAGATACTAAAATTATGAAAGATATTTGGGGTGGAAGTTTTAATTGGGAAAAACGCCCTGTTGTAGTGGAGTATAATGGAAGAAAGATAGCAGCTAGTCAAGCAGGTATGCCCCATGCAGGAAATGAAAATGTTCCTGGTGGAGAATATACGTCCTGGAGAAATGGTGGATATGGTGCAGGTATGAATTTAGATTACATCAAAGGAAATGCTATGGAAGGACACTTTGATTTACACTTTCTAAATAGTACTAGACATAAAGATGGTAATAAGGATGAAACGCATCAGAAAAATGTTAAAATTTCAGCAGGGATTATAAAGTAAATAAAATCCAGCGGATTACCGCTGGATTTTAAAATTCCATTTTTCTTACTTTAACATCTTCTATATTATTTAATCTTTCTTCAAGTTCTTTACCCTTATCACCACAGTTTTTAACTAATTCTAATATTAGTAGTCCCTTTTCTGTACATTCTTCATTATATTCCTCTTGCTGATGTAAACCAATTCTTGTTTTAATAATACATCCAAAATCAGTAAGTGTCCTTTGTACTTCAACTGCTTCATCATAACGATCACCAATTTGTATTCCTAAAATAATTTTTTTCAAATAATCCCCTCCTAATAGTTTATTATTAATTATACCATTATTTAGAAGATTTATTCATTCAAGTTATTAATTACTAAATATTGATCCTCCAGGATCAAAACTTATAGTGAAACTTACTGTTGTAGTAGGATTTATATATATTAACAAATCAGCTGCAGTAGCGTCCCTTCTAGTACCAGGAGAGAACTGTAAGTCAAAGGGAATTCTAGATTCAATAAGCAAAGTTATAGCAGCATTTAATTGGGCTATTTGTACAGTATCAGAGTTTATTAATTTTTTAAAAATATCTGTTGAAAGTATAGTTAAAATTCTTTTATTAATTGACATAAAATCTCTCCCATTTAGTTCTCATAATATTATATGTATTACTAATGATTATGAGAATATAACTTAATAAAATAGGATAAGATATCTTATCCTATTTATCAAGTTCTACAAATCTTATAGCACCTCTAAATCTTCTTTTCCAGTGACGTTTTAATTTACTTATCAAAAGACCACGTTTAGGTGACATGTGTACAAATCTTTTGTTATCAATCATAATACCTGTATGGGTTATTATATTTTTAGTTACTACAAAATAAGCCATATCAAGAGGTTGTAATTCATCAAAAGAAACTTCTTTTTTACCTAAACTTTTAATAGCTCTTATATATCTTTCTGGGTCTTCTTTAAACCAGTATTTATCTATAGGCTTACCATCATCACTTGGAATGTTAATACCAAATTCTTTATAAAAAAGAATTAAAAATCCAAGACAATCAATACCTTCTTCTAAAGAACGTCCGTTGTGAACAAATTTTGCGTTTTCAAATTTTTTAATTAGCTTGTTAATTTTTTCTTGATAATCCTTAACAACCATAATACCCCTCCTTAGAGTTAACAATTCAATTGATATTTTCATATATTGTATTAGGATGAAACATTTCCTAATATAGTATATGAAATGAGGTGACTTTATGGGTTACGGACGTGGCGATAGTGGTAGTGAATTATTGTTTTTCTTTTTACTATTAGTTGTTTTATTCTGTAGTTGTGGATATTAAGCAAAATAATAAAACCTATAGTTTCACTTTAGGAGCCTAGTTGGCTCCTTTTTGTTTTATTATTTATTTATGATAAAATATGGATTATTATTCTATTAGTTAAAGGATTTTATGTTACAATAAAAATAAGTAAAGAAAGGATTGATAGTATGAATATAAAAACAATTGCTTTAATAGTGTTAGTATTAAGTGCTTCAGAAATATTTTTTAATATATTTACTAATCTTTTTTTAAAAATAGTATCTTCCTTTAAAAAAGATTATTCATTTAGTGAAAAATTTGAAACAGGATTTAAATTATTTTGGATAGCAATTTTTCTAGCTTCGACTATATATTTTTTAGATTTAGGGGTAAGAATATTAGCAAGATGGTTTAATATACCCTTAGATAAAAGTTTTTTAGATTTATTTAGATAACTTTCCAGAAAGGAAGGTAATAATGCTTATAAGTAATGGAATAGATATAATAGAGACAGAAAGAATTAAAAAGGCAATAAAAAATAAGAAATTTTTAAAACGAATATTTACAGCTAAAGAACTTGAATACATAAAAAAAAGAAAAGAAAATGTAAATACTATATCAGGTATGTTTGCAGCAAAGGAAGCGGTAAGTAAAGCACTAGGACGTGGTATAAGGGATTTTAGTTTCAAAAATATCATTATTTGTCATGATAAATATGGAAAGCCCATAGTAAAATTAACAGATAATGCTGAAAGTGTAGCTAATGAAGAGAATATTAACTCAATTAAATTATCCATAACCCATATAAATGAGTATGCTTTAGCATCTGTAATAGCAACTAAGGAAAAAAATATTGTAAATGAAGATAAAAATTTTTATTATTTAAAAGATATCTTACCAAAAAGAAATAAAAGAAGTCATAAAGGTAATTACGGAAGAATAGGTATTATTGCAGGTAGTAAAGGTATGACAGGTGCTTCATATTTAACTTCCACATCTTCATTAAAAAGCGGTGGAGGAATTGTATATGCCTTAATACCAGAAAGTTTAAATAATATATTAGAATCTAAAACTGTAGAAATCATTACTAAACCTATAACAGATAATAATAAAGGACATTTTATTTTATCATCGATAAAAGAGGTTAAGAAATTGATTGAAAATTACGATGCTTTAGCTATAGGGCCAGGGATAGGAGTAGATATAGAAAGAACAAAGTTTATAAAAAAAATATTAAAAGATACTAAAAAAACTATAGTATTAGATGCTGATGGTTTAAATTGTATCTCAAAAGAAGCAGATATTTTACTTAAAAGAAAAGATGAAACTGTAATTACACCACATCCTGGAGAGCTTTCTAGATTATTAGATAAATCTATTAGTGAGATCCAAAATAACAGGGAAAAGTATGCAAAGGAAACTTCTAAAAAATTCAATGTCATAACAGTTTTAAAGGGATCAGAAACTATTATTACTAATAAAAAAGGTGAAACTTTTATAAACAATACTGGAAATCCAGGTATGGCAACAGCAGGTAGTGGTGATGTTTTAACAGGTCTAATAACTAGCTTTATAGCACAAGGGATAAGCCCTTATAATGCGGCTATATTAGGGGTATATTTACATGGCCTTGCAGGAGATATAGCAGCTTTAGATAAAGGAGAATATGGTTTAACTGCTATGGATATAATCGATAATATACCATATGCGATAAAGTTAATGGAGTAATATACTAAAGGAGGTAATAATATGAAAGCTAAAGATATTATGACTAGCAACGTGATAACAGTAAAGGCTGATGATACAATAGAAAACGTTACTAACTTACTTTTAGAACATAATATTAGTGGAGTACCAGTTGTAGATGACGAAAAGAAGGTAATAGGCATAGTGTCAGAAACTGATTTAATATATAAAGATAAAAATATAAACATACCTGCTTATTTTCCTTTTTTAGGAGGATATATACTATTAGAAAGTATGAAAAAATTTGAAAAACAACTAAAGAAAATGGCAGGATATAAAGTTGAAGATATAATGAGTGAAAAAGTTATAACAATTAATGAAAATAAAGAAATAAGAGAAGTCGTTAATACTATGTTAAATAATAATATTAATAGAATACCTGTAGTAAATGATGATGAAAAAGTAGTAGGAATAATTGCAAGATCTGATGTATTAAGAAACATTTAAAGGGGAGAATTTAATGAAATATTTAGTTGGTTTAATGATATTAATTGTACTTATTACTTGTGCATGTGAAAAGCCAACTAATGAGGAAGTTTTTTATGAGATGCAAAAGAGTTTTAATAATTTAGAAAATTATAGCTGTATTGCAGATATAATGATAAAGGGAAATAAAAGTTCTAAATACTATAAAGCTATACATAAATTTAAAGCTCCTAATAAATATAGTATAAAATATATAAGTGCTGGTGAAAGTGAAGGAAATATGATAATCTATAATGGTGAAGTTGCCCTGTTAAAACATCCATTAATAGGTAAGGAAAGTATTATTAAGGATTATGATGTAAAGAAAAATGAAAATTTATTTGTAGGATATTTTTTGAAAAATTTTATTACTACAGAGGATAGCTCCTTTGAATCTGAGATTATAAAAGATAAAGAATATTTATTACTTACAACTAGTATACCAGGTAATAATAAATATAGGGTTAAAGAAAAACTTTGGATTGATAAAGAAACTTTCAAACCATATAGGATGGTTATATTAGATAAAGATAATAATATAACAACTGAAATACTTTATACTAATTTTAATGATAGAGTTCATTTTAATGAAAATTATTTCAATATAAAAACTAATCTAAATTAACCAAATATTTAGAAAACTAAAGATTAAGGAGGAGTTTTATGGAAACTAAAATGACAAGGCCAGTTTGGGCTGAAATAAACCTTGATAATTTAGCAAATAATATTAAGGAAGTTAGACGTATAACTAAGGAGGGGACATTAGTAACCGCAGTGGTTAAAGCTGATGGTTATGGTCATGGCGCTTTAATGTGTGCTAAAGTATTTTTAGATAATGGAGCAGATAGACTAGCTGTAGCAACATTATCTGAAGCTATACAATTAAGAGAAAATGGTATAGATGAACATTTACTTATATTAGGATATACACCTATAGAACAAGCAAAAGAAGTGGTTGATTATGATATTACTCAGACAATATATAAATATGAACAAGGAAAAAAATTATCAGATGAAGCTGTTAAACAAAATAAAGATGTAAAGGTACACATAAAAATAGATTCAGGTATGAGCAGATTAGGATTTTTTCCTAATGAAAAAACTATAGATGAAATAGTTAAAATTTCAAAATTACCTAATTTAGAAATTGAAGGAATATTTACACACTTCGCTAGAGCAGATGAAAAGAATAAAAAAGCAACAAATAAGCAATATGAAAGATTTACTTGGGTAATAGAAAAATTAAATGAAATGAAAGTAAACATACCCTTAAAACATGTATCTAATAGTGCTACAATAATTGATATTAATGATTATAACTTAGATATGGTTAGAGCTGGTATTATGATTTATGGATTAAAACCTTCTGATGAAGTAATGTATTCAAAGGTAAATTTAAAACCAGCTATGACTTTAAAGGCAAAAATATCCCATATAAAAGAGGTTCCAGAGAATACAGGAATAAGTTATGGTCATAAATATATAACAGATACTTTAACAAAGGTAGGAACATTACCTATAGGATATGCAGATGGCTATACAAGATTATTATCTAATAAAGCTAAAGTTGGAGTAAATGGACAACAAGCACCAATTCTTGGTAATATATGTATGGATCAATGTATGATTGATTTGTCTAATGTTAAAGATGTTAAAGTTGGAGATGAAGTTATATTATTTGGAGAAGGAAAAAATAATAGTCCCCATACTGACGATATAGCTGAGATTTTAGGAACTATAAATTATGAAATAGTTTGTATGGTAAGTAAAAGAGTTCCAAGGGTTTATGTAAAAGAAGGTAAGATAATTAATATAAAAGACCATATATTGGAAAGTTAAATTTTTTTAAAAATATACTTTTCTAACAGTCATTGACACTTTAAGAAAAAATAATATATAATCAAGTATATACTAGGATATATATGAATATACTATAATATGGTAGCTTTTATCATTTTATAGTAAAGAAATCTGGAGGTGCTTTGATGGCCGAAACAAAAAGAATTATGATAAGTTTGCCTGATAATTTACTAGAAGAAATAGATGGAATAGTGTATATGGAAAAGAAAAATAGAAGCGAATTTATAAGGGAGGCCATGAAACTATACATTAGAGAAAGAAGAAAAGTCCAGATAAGAGAAAAATTAAAATCAGGATACAAAGAAATGGCTGCTATAAACTCTACTTTAGCTGAGATGGGACTAGAAAAGGATAATAATGAATTGTGCGAATATGAAGCGAAATTGACAGGATGTGAATAAAAGTGAAAGTTAAGAGAGGAGACATATTTTATGCGGATTTAAGTCCCGTTATAGGCTCAGAACAAGGAGGTGTAAGACCTGTTTTGGTTATACAAAATGATGTTGGAAATAAATATAGTCCAACTATAATCATTGCAGCTATTACATCGCAGATTAATAAAGCAAAATTACCTACACATATAGAGATAAAAGCTACTGAGTTTGGTTTACCTAAAGATTCTGTTGTATTATTAGAACAGATTAGAACAATAGATAAAAAAAGGCTAAGAGAAAAGGTAGGACATTTTGACGAGGATATGATGAAAAGGGTTGATGAATGTTTAAAGATTAGTATGGGACTAATAGATTTTTAAGAGCATAGATTTTATGCTCTTTTTTTTGTTGTTTTTTAATATTGTTAAATAATAAAGGAAAAATAATAATATATTAATAAAAGGGTATAAATACAAGAATTTACAGAAAAATGTATGGTATAAGATATATTAGGACAATATTAATATAGGTATTTTATCAATATATATTTTTTAAATTATTCATAGAAAGGTCAGATTGTATGTTTATTTTTAAAAGAAATTTAATCATATTTTTTATTTTTTTAATAATTATAACTACTTTTATCTTAAAAATTTCAAATGATAATTTTATAAGTGTTGATAACTTTAGTTTAGAAACTATAGAAAAAAATGAGTATAAGTTTAAAATGGCTAAGGAAATTAAGGAAAAATGGAAAGTTAAAAAGAAGGATTTAATAATAGGTTTATTAGAATTAGATAAATATGTTTTAGAAAATGGGGATATCTATTATATTATACATTATGAACCTATAAAAAATGTTAAAGAAAATTTAAAGATAAATTTATCTTTTAAATTTGATGATTTTAATTATCACTACATAGATTACAAAGATAAAATTAATTATAAAGATCCATTATGGATACATAAAGAAAAAGAAAATCCTATGCCTAAAGCATCTGTATTTATAGATAGTAAAGAAAAATCTTGTTTTTTATCATATACAAATGTATTTAATAATAAAAAAAAGGGTGTTAGGGAGGAAGATATAGATTTATCAACTAGTATAAAAATGAATAAAGAAAAAATAGTATTAAGTTTACCTAATAAAAATAACACAATAGTAGAGCAATGGGGAATAATATCTAAAGAAAATTTAGTTAATTGGGATAATAAAGAAATAACAGACTTACTAAAAAGAATGGATTTAAATAGAGTTAGAAAATGGGGATATGATGGTTTATATTATAAGGTGCCAAAAAGTTATTATCCAAGTAATTCTAAAAGCTTTTGGAGAAATCCTGCCTTTCATGTGGGTAATAAGTTTTTAGATTATAATGTGAGATTTTTAAAAGATTTTTCAATTATATCTTTATATACTGCATTAAATACACAAAATAAAAAGGGTATATGGTTCTCAAGTCCAAGATCAGAGTGGTTATATGATGATTATAATATAGATGGACCATTTTATGATACTAGATTTAATACAGATGCGGCACTTTTTTTAATAAGAGGTTTTAGAAAATATAATGATAATTTACTTTTAAAGGGAGCTATTAATTATGGGGATTTCTTCGTTGAATATGCAAAGACACATAATTTCAAGACTAAAAGTAAAGGTTATTTAGTTTGGGATTATGCTAATAAGGATTTTTCTATAATTCCTAATCATGTTTCATTAAACCACCTTGTTAATGAAATTAACTTTTTATATGAATTATTTATAGATAGTGATGATGAAAAATATTTAAATATTGCTTTAAAGTTAAAACTCGCAATTAAAGATACAGCTAAAGATTGGATTAAAGAAAATGGAGATTTACACTATGCACATTTAGTTAATAGAGGTTATGGACTTAAGGATTATAAGCTATTAACACTTAAAGATTTACAATATAGCCAAAGCTTATTTAAAAAAGTAGACGGTAAAGTTGATAATGCATTTAATCTGTTAATAGATAATAAAGAGAAATATTTAAAAGAAAAAAAGATTATAAATTAATGTAATGAAAACTTAATAAAATAATATATAGTAACTTTTAAAAGCCTAATATAGTAACAGTTTTGCTTGATTTTGGCAACTTTAATATTTATTGATATTTAGGTATCACTGTGGTAAACTTTTATATGTAATTGTCCCTTTTATAGGGATTTTAATTTAAGATTAATTTTAATATAGGGACGGGGATAATATGAAAAAAACGATATGTATATCAGGGCTTGGCTACATTGGACTGCCTACAGCAGCAATGTTTGCAACCCATGGACATAAAATTATAGGAGTAGATACAAATACAACGGTTGTTAGTGCTTTAAATCAAGGGAAAATTACGATAGAAGAGCCATATTTAGATATTATGGTACAAGCAGCCGTAACTAGTGGTAATTTAAAAGCTAAAACATCACCAGCTGAAGCAGATGTTTTTATAATAGCTGTACCAACGCCTATAGAGAAAAATAAAACAGCAGATATGTCATGTGTTATATCAGCTGCTGAGGCTATAGTTCCTTATTTAAAGAAAGGAAATGTTGTTATACTTGAATCAACTTCACCTCCAGGAACTGTTGAAGAGTTATTAATACCTATTTTAGAAAAGTCAGGTTTAAAAATAGGTGAAGAACTATATGTAGCCTATTCACCAGAAAGAGTTTTACCTGGGAAAATACTAACTGAATTAGTTGAAAATAATAGAATTATAGGTGGAGTTAATGAAAAATCATGTAAAGTAGTAAGAGAACTTTATCGTACCTTTGTAAGGGGAGAGATATATCTTACAACTCCAACAACAGCTGAAATGACAAAACTTATGGAAAATACCTTTAGAGATGTTAACATAGCTTTGGCAAATGAACTTGCTAAGCTTTCAGAAAGCATGGGTATAAACGCTTGGGATGTTATAGAATTTGCTAACAAACATCCAAGGGTTAATATACATCAACCAGGACCAGGAGTGGGAGGACACTGTTTAGCTGTTGATCCTTGGTTTATAGTAGAAAAACAACCTGATTTAGCTAATATTATAAAATTAAGTAGAAATACCAATGATAGTATGCCAAATCATGTTGTTAAAAGAATAAATGAAATATTAAAAGATATAAAGGGAAAGAAAAAGGTAACTATATTAGGTATAACATATAAGCCTAATATCGATGATATGAGAGAAAGTCCAATACTAGAGATGATAGATATATTAGAAAAAGATGAAGACGTTGAAATAACTGTACATGACCCCTTTGTCCATAACTGTAAATACTTAGAAAAAGACTTATATAAATCTATCAGGGATAGCCATTTAGTTGTTTTAGGTGTTAATCATGATGCATTTATTAAAGTAGATTTTAGTAAAATAAAGGACATTATGAAAGAGAGAAATATATTAGATACGAAGGATTTTTGGAATGAAAAGGAAGTAGAAAAAGAAGGTTTAAACTATTATTTATTAGGTAAAAAATAAAAAGGATGAAATATATGAAAAAAGCATTAATAATAGCTTATCAGTTTCCACCAATGGGTGGATCAGGTGTACAAAGAACTACTAAATTTGTTAAGTATATGAGAAAGTTTAACTATGAACCTGTGGTATTTACAAGAAAAGTAGAAAACATGAAACTAAAGGATGAAACTCTTTTAAAAGAAATCCCTGAAGATGTGAAAATTGTTAGAACTAAGGCTTATGATTTAACTGAATTACCTAAAGGATTTAATTTAATAGGTAAAGCTATTTCAAGAAAAGTTTTAATTCCTGATGGAGAAAGAATTTGGCAAGTATTTAGTAAAGATGAGGCAGTAAGGATTATAAAAAAGGAGAATATAGATATTTTTTATACAACTTCTTATCCTTATAGTGATCATCTTTTAGGATTATACTTAAAAGATAAGTTTCCTAATATACCTTGGGTAGCTGATTTTAGAGATGAATGGACTAATAATCCATATCTTTTAGATAATCCTCATTACAAAATAAGAATGAATATAGAAAAAGATATGGAAAAGAAAATAATGAAAAATGCAGATTATCTAATTACAAATACACCTATTATGAAGGATAATTTTATAAAGTCATATCCTTTTACAAAGGACAAGTTTTATGTAATACCCAATGGATTTGATGAATTAGATTTTAATGAATTAGACGAAGAAAGAAAAGATAATGAAAAATTTACAATAACATATACTGGTTCCTTTTATGGAAGAAGAAAACCTGATGTGTTTTTTAAAGCATGTAAAGAACTAATTGATGAAGGAAAGATTAGTAAAGATAAAATACAAATAAAGCTTATAGGTAATTATATCGTCAAAAAACTTAATGAAATGATTGAGAGAAATAATTTAGAAAACATAGTTGATATATTACCTTATATGAAGCATAAAAAAAGTATTCAAAAGCTTTTAGATTCTGATGCATTACTTTTAATAGTTGGTCCAGGACCTGGGGCAGAGGCCTTTTATACAGGTAAGATTTTTGAATATATGAGAACTAAAAGAACAATACTTGCATTAGTTCCAGAAAAAGGAGTAGCAGCTGATGTTGTAAGAGAAACTAAGACTGGATATGTTGCTGATAGTAGGGATTTAATAAAAATAAAAAAGATTCTTTTAAAAAGCTATAATGAGTGGGTTAATAATACTGACAAATTGCAACCTATAGAAGAAAAGATAAATGAATTTGATAGAGTAAGATTAACTGAGAGATTAGTAGATATATTTAATAAAGGAATCTAAAAAGAATATAAGGAAGGCAGATAAAATGAAGGTATTACACTTAATTACAGGTGGTGATACAGGCGGAGCTAAAACCCACGTATTAAACCTGTTAAAAGAACTTAATAAAAATATAGATGCCAGACTTCTTTGTATTATGGAAGGTATATTTACAAAGGAAGCTAGAGAGATGGGTATAGATGTTACAATTATTCCCCAGAGGAAAAGATACAATATATTTGTAATTAAAGATATGGTTAATATTATAAAAAAGGAAAATTATGATATTATTCATTGTCACGGAGCAAGGGCAAATTTTTTAGGTATATTTTTAAAATACAGATTAGATATACCTATAGTTACTACTATTCACAGTGACTATAGGTTAGACTTTGCTGATAATAAATATAAACATCTTTTTTATACCCCGATTAATTCAATAGCTTTAAGGTTTATTTCCTATTATATTGCAGTAACTAAAAACTTTAAAAAGATGTTAATTGATAGAGGATTTAAAGCTAAAGATATTTTTGAAGTATATAACGGAATATATTTTAATAAAGACATAAAAACAAAAGATAAAGAAAAGTTTTTAAAAAAATATGGGATAAAATATGATGAAGATATAACTTATATAGGAGATGTATCAAGACTTCATCCTGTAAAGGGGATAGATGTTTTCTTAAAGGGAGCAAAGGAAATAGCTAAAAAATATTCTAATGTGAAGTTTTTAATAGCTGGAGAAGGAACTGAGAGAAAACAGTATGAAGAGTTTATAAAAAAAGAAAATCTTAGTGACGTAGTTTATTTATTAGGACATGTTGATGATATTTATTCATTTTATAAAGCTATAGATATAAATGTATTATCATCTTATAGTGAAAGTTTTCCCTATGCATTATTAGAAGGAGCAAGACAAAAAAAGCCCACTATAAGTTCTCAAGTTGGTGGTATATCTGAGATGATAATCCATAAAGAGTGCGGATATTTATTCCAAGCAGGAGACCATAAAGAAATGGTCAAATATATAGAAACTCTTATTAAAGATGAAGATTTAAGAATTAAATTAGGAAACAATTTTTATAAAAGAGCTAAAGAAAAGTTTTCTGTTGAAGCTATGGCACAAAAGCATTTAGATATATACGAGATTATCAAAGAGGAGAGATCTTAAAATGATTGATAAAAAAGGAAAGTTATTTGGTATTATTAACATTATAGATTTAGCTGTTTTACTGTTAATAGTATTAATAGTAGGAGCAGTGGGTTTTAGATTATTAGGAACTGAAAAAAATGGAGTAGGAATTGGTAAAAAAACAGAATACAAAGAAGTATATGTACATGTTAAAGCAAGACTAAAGGACGAAGAATTAGCTAAAGAGTTTAAAAAAGGTGATAAGCTAGTTGAAAAAAATACTTATAATAGTGGTGTTATTGAATCTGTAAGTTATAAAGATGGTGAGTATACAGTAGAAAGTGAGGATGGAAATTTAAACTTAACAACACATCCTATATGGAAGGATATAGATATAGTTGTAAAACAAAAGGTAGATGTAAGCGGTCCAACTATTAGTCTTGGAGGACAGGAAATAAGAGTAGGTGGAGATTTCTGGGTGAAAACACAGACTGCTCAAGTACAGGCAAAAATTTTAGCTATAGATATTAAGTAAAGGAGGATATTTATGTACTGTAAAAATAAATTATTAAAAAACAGTATAATATATAAACTATTCCTCTTTGTAATGAAGGCTTATAATAATAGTAAAACTTCTAAAGTTATAACTACCATAGAAACGTGGAGTAGAAATAGTTTTATCTATAAAACATTTAATAATTATGCTATGAAAAACTCTAAAGCTAAGTATTCATGTCTTTATAAAACTTTGAGTTTTATTGGAAAAAAACTTGACAAAATAGTGGGGACTATTCATAATTTCTTTAAAAATATAATAATAAATAGTTATGTATATTCAGTTATAGTAGATTATAAAAAGGAAAAAGAAAATCTATTTCTTTTAATTGGCTTTTTAATAATTTCCTTTAATTTTGGATATCTTATAACATCTTTAATTTCAAATACGTTAACAGCAAATAAAAAAATATTTATTTCAATTAGTAATATTATTGGTATACTTAGTGTTTTTAAAGGTAAATATCTAATTGAATTATCTAGAGAAAGTGTAGTATATAGGATATATAAATATATAATAGATTAAGTTGGTGGTTTTATGAAAAGGGCAGTATATGCTTTTGTTTTATGTTTTGGCTTAATACTTGGAGTATTAGGAGAAACTAATGGACTTTTTTTTCCATTGATGCTTATAGGTATTATTAGTGCAGGATTTATTTTATTAAATGATTATGAAAAGGGAACCTATATTATAGGTTTATATGCATTATTAGATTTTTTTATTAGAGAAATTGTTAAAAGTGCAACTTTAGGCAGTTTATGGGATGAGTTATTATTTGTTTTTTTAGTTTTATTATGGATATATAAATGGTTTGTCCATAGAAGGGATAAAGGATATAAATGGACACCTTTAGAAGCACCTTTAATTATATTTTTTGGATTTAGTATTTTTCATTTGATTGTTAATTCTCCTGATATCAGCATTTCAATAGAAGGTTTTAGGGCTGTAGTACAATATATGCTTTGGTACTTTTTAGTTGTTCAATTATTAAAGACTAAAAAGGGTGCAAAGAGATTATATTTGATTATACTTTTTACAGGAATTATATTAGGATTCCATGGAGTATATCAATATATCATTGGAGTTGAGATGCCATCAAATTGGGTAGATAGTGTGGAAAAAGGAATAAGAACTAGAGTTTTTTCGATAATAGGAAGCCCTAATATATTAGGAAGTATAATGACTCTTACTATACCTATGGGATTGTCTTTAGTTTATGCTGAAAGAAAGTATTTAAAGAAAATATTTTTCGCTATTTCGACAATTGCAATGACAGGTTGTTTGGTATTTACTTTCTCTAGAGGAGCTTGGATAGGATTTATTGTAGCTATGGTAATATTTGTTTTATTAAAGGATAAAAGATTAATAATACCAGGCATAGTTTTTATTATAATAGTTGTTATATTTGTACCATCGGTTACTGATAGAATGGCTTATATGATGAGTGAACATTATATTTCTAGAAGTTTAGAAGGTGGAAGATTAATAAGATGGCTAACAGGTATAGAAATGTTAAAGGAAAGTCCACTTTTAGGTGTTGGATTAGGACATTTCGGTGGTGCAGTAGCAATGAATAATAATATTCCAGGAACCTTTTATATGGACAACTTTTATTTAAAGACAGCTGTTGAAATGGGAATACTAGGATTACTTGCTTATTTTTATTTAATGTATCAAGTGGTAATATGGAGTTATAGAACTTTAATAATTCTTGAGGATAAGTATTTAAAAAATATAATTATAGGAGCTTTGTCGGGTATGACAGGGGTTTTAGCCCATAATTTTGTTGAAAATGTATTTGAAGTTCCTATGATGGTAACTTATTTTTGGATACTAGCAGGGATTATAATGTTTTTAAGACATAGAAAAATATATGAAGATATATCTTGTTAGTTAACCTGGGGTCATATATCGACAATATTTCCCCGGGAATAAAGGATAGTCCATAGACTGGAGGGAAAATACATGTTGATAAAAAGTAAAAAATGGTTAGTTTTACTAGTGTTAATTGGGTTAACTGTAATTGGAGGAAAGACATTTGCTGATCCAGGAGCTGAGGAGGATCCTTTAGTTACTTTAAGTTACGTTGAAAAAAGAATAGAGCAAGTGAAATATTATATCGATCAGAAAATTGGCGATGTTTTAACAGCAACAGATGAAAATTCAAATGAAATAAAAGAAATTAATAATCAATTAGAAGAAATTAATAATAATGAAACTAGTACCTCTAAAGGTAGTTCGCTTACAGTTATTCAATTAAAAAAAGGACAAAAGCTTATTTGCAATAAAGGAACTGAGATAATTGTAAGAAGTGGTAAGGTAAGTGCTATTACAAGTGAGTTAGGGGGACTGTCAGATATAACCTCAGCTAAGGATTTAAAGATGAATGAAAATGTAGAAAAAAATCATCTGATTATTATACCCCGTGATGATGGGAGAGGTGTTTTAGCTATTCAAAATTCATATATAATGGTTACAGGAGGTTATGAAATTAAGTAACCTAATGTAAAAAGGAGATATATAAATGGGATTTAAAACTAATTTATTAAAAAGTACAAACAAGTTATTTCCATTACCTATTCATCCATTTAATTTACAGAATCAAGGGAAAAAGACCTATGCAAGATGGCAGTATGAAAAGGGAGAAGATACAATAAAGTTTTTTTTAGATAGTGTTAATATTAAGGAAATGTTTTATAACAAAGAGGTACTTGACATTGGATGTGGTGCAGCAGGGAAAACTCTTTATTATGCTTCTAATAATGCAAAGAAAGTCTATGGAGTAGACGTAGTAGATGGATATAAAAAAGAAGCTAATAAATTAGCTAAAGATTTAGGGCTAGAAGAAAGGTTTGAATTTTTATTAGAAGATGCAAAGGAAATGTCCTTTGAGGATAATAGCTTTGATGTTATTATAATAAACGATGCTATGGAGCATGTGGATTTTCCTAAAGAAGTTTTAGATGAGTGTTATAGAGTATTAAAACCTAAGGGCAAAATATTTTTAAATTTCCCTCCATATTATCATCCCTTCGGAGCTCATTTAAGTGATGTAATTGGTATACCATGGGTTCATTTATTTTTTAGCGATGATACTTTGATAAAGGGATATAAGGATTTAGTTAAAAATTTACCTGATGGGGATAAAAGAATTAAATTTAGAATAAGTAAGGATAATAAGGGAAAGGAATATTTCTCTTATATAAATAAAATGACAATAAAAAGGTTTAATAATATATTACCTAAAACAAATTTTAAAATAAGGTATTATAAAGAAGTGCCACTTAGAAACTTTTTTAAACCATTAACTTTAATACCAGGTATAAAAGAAGCCTTTGTAAAGATGGTAGTTGTGATTTTAGAAAAATAATAGGAAAATATTTAAAGGAGTTAAATCCATGGAAGATAAAAATAAAATTATTTTATCTGGATATTATGGCTTTGATAATAGCGGCGATGATGCAATATTAAAAGCTGTTATTTCAGATTTAAAAATTGAAGATGAAAATCTTCATATTACTGTATTTTCTAAAAATCCGGATAAAACAAAGAAAAACTATGGCGTAAAATCAATAGATAGATTTAATATAATATCTATTATAAAAGAAATTTATAATACTGATGTTTTCATAAGTGGCGGGGGAAGTCTTCTTCAGGATGTAACGAGTACAAAGTCTATAATTTATTATTTAGCTTTAATTTATATATCTAAAATATTAAATAAGCCAGTTATGGTTTATGCAAACGGAATAGGGCCAATAAATAGAAAATTCAACAGATTTCTTACAAAGAAAATGTTAAATAAGGTAGATAAAATTTCTTTAAGAGATGTTAACTCTAAAAAAACCGTTGAAGACTTAGGAGTAAAGAATAAAAATATTACAGTGACTGCAGACCCTGTTTACACTTTAAAACCTGCTGATAAAAAAAGGGTAAAAGAAATTTTAAATTATGAAAATATACCTACAGATAAACCATTAATAGGAGTAGCCATTAGAGATTGGAATAATTCAGATAAATTATTAAAGGTAATACCAGAGGCTATAGATTATATATCAAATAATTATAATGCTAATGTTATATTAATACCTATGCATTACCCAGAGGACTTAAGAATAAGTAAAAAAGCAATTGCTTTAACAAAAACAGATTGTTTTTTAATTTCTGAAAAATATAGTGTTGAAGAACTTATGGGAGTTATAAACAATTTAGAGATGATTATAGCTATGAGATTACACTCATTAATATATGCTGCGACTCAAGCTGTTCCTATGGTAGGAATAGTATATGATCCAAAGGTTGATGGATTTATGGATACAATAGGTTTAGAAAGTAAGATAAATATAGATGAATTAGAAAAAGTAGAGCTTTTTACTAAAATAGAAAATGTATGGAATAATAAAACTAAAATAAATAAACATCTCTTAGAAAGTAGAGAGAAATTCAGAGAAAAAGCCCATGAGAATGTAGAAATGGTTCTAGATTTATTAAAAAGCAGGTGATGTGATGAAAGAAATTGTAAGTATAATGGATGTAGATATTGATAAAATAACTTTAAGAGAGGCAAATGAAAAAGTAAAAGATTTTTTAAAAAAAGAAAAGCCAAGTATTATATATACACCGAATACAGAAATTATAATGGCTGCTGATAAAGATCCTTTTCTTAAAGATATTTTAAATGACGGGGACTTAACAATAGCTGATGGAATAGGACTTGTTTACGCCGCTAGAATTAAAAATAAAGATTTACCAGAAAGGGTTACAGGTTATGATCTTTCATTAAATATTTTAGAGATTGCTAATAAATTTGGGTATAGTATTTTTCTATTAGGTGGCAAAGAAGGAATAGGTGAAATTGCAAAGGAAAAAATAAAACAAAAATACCCAAATGTTAAGATAGTAGGTGTACAAAATGGTTATTTTAAGGGTACACATATTGGATTTAAAGACCATAAAGAAGAAAAAAAAGTTATAAGTGATATAAATAAATCAAAGGCAGATATATTATTTGTTGGACTAGGCGCACCTAAACAGGAATTTTGGATACATGAAAATAAAACTAAACTTAATAATAAAGTTATTATAGGAAATGGAGGAACAATAGACCATTTAGCAGGAATAGTAAAAAGAGCTCCTCAAATATATCAAAATTTAGGTATAGAGTGGCTTTATAGACTTATAAAAGAGCCTAATAGAATTAAAAGACAAAAAGTACTTCCTTTATTTGTACTTAAAGTTTTATTTTCTAAGAATATAATTAGATGATAAAGGGGGATAACAATGAAATTACTCGGAAGGAATTGGTATAATTATGTAATTGAATATTTAATGATAGCCTTAGGTACACTAACATTAGCTTTGGCATTGAATATATTTTTAGAACCTAATACAGTCGCTCCTGGTGGTGTAACAGGTTTGGCTATTGTTATTAAAAAGGTGACAGATGGACTTTTTAAGGTTTACTTAACTAACCTTTTGATTAACATACCATTATTTATTATTGGTGTAATAGTTATTGGAAAATCCTTTGGATTTAAAACGTTATATGGAACATTGGCTTTATCTTTTTTTATAAGATTTTTGCCACACACCAGTGCCACAGATAATTTGCTTTTAGCATCCATATTCGGTGGAGTGCTATCAGGTATAGGTCTTGGGCTGGTGTTTAAATTTGGAGGAACAACTGGAGGAACAGATTTAGCAGGTTCTATACTAAATAAATTTTTTCCAAGTTTTTCTACAGCAAACTTGATGATGTTTATAGATTTATTTGTTGTTGCCAGTGCTGGAATTGTAGATAAAAAGTTAGAAACATCACTATATTCTATAATAGCTTTATATATTACTGTAAAGGTAATAGACCAATTCCTAGAAGGAATGGGATATGCAAAGGCATTTTATATAATTTCTACCGAGCCTGATGATATAGGAGATGCTATACTTAAAAATTTAAACAGAGGAGTTACAGTTCTAAAGGGTAGAGGCATGTATACTGGTAATGATAGAGATGTATTATTATGTGTAGTTAACAGAGCACAAATAACAAAGTTAAAAAAACTTGTTCACCAAATTGATAATAAAGCATTTGTTATGGTAACTGATGCTAATGAAGTATTAGGTGAAGGTTTTAAAAAGATAGAAAGTTAAGGAGGTTTAACAATGGATGAATTAAAAAAGATATCAAACACTTTAAGAAAAGACATAGTTAAAATGCTTAATGAAGCTTCATCGGGACATCCTGGAGGTTCATTATCAGCATGTGAGATAGTTACTACATTATTTTTTGATGAAATGAATATTGATCCTAAAAACCCTAATATGGAAAATAGGGATAGATTTGTTTTATCAAAGGGGCATGCTGCACCAGTTTTATATGCAGCTTTAGCTGAGAAAGGATATTTTAAAAAAGAAGAGTTAATGAAATTAAGAAAGACAAATGCAATGCTTCAAGGGCACCCTGATATGAAAGGAACACCTGGTGTTGATATGTCTACTGGTTCTTTAGGACAGGGATTATCGTCAGCAAATGGAATGGCTTTATCATTTAAACTTGATAATAAAGAATCTAGAGTTTATGTATTATTAGGCGATGGAGAATTACAAGAAGGAATGGTTTGGGAGGCAGCTATGTTTTCTGCACATAACAAATTAGATAATTTAACTGCCTTTATCGATCATAATGGACTTCAAATTGATGGTGAAAATAAGAAAGTTATGAATGTAGAACCCCTTGATAAAAAGTTTGAAGCCTTTGGATGGAATGTAATAAAAATAGATGGCCATGATTTTAAAGAGATTAAAAATGCAATAGAAGAAAGTAAAAAAACAAAGGATAAACCTACTGTTGTAATAGCAAAGACAGTTAAAGGAAAAGGAGTTTCATATATGGAAAATCAAGCAGGATGGCATGGAAAAGCTCCTAGTGATGAAGAAACTGAAAAAGCACTTAAAGAACTTGGGGGTGAATTATAATGACAATGAAGGCTACAAGAGATGCATATGGTGAGGCATTAAAGGAATTAGCTAAAGAAAATGAAAATGTTATAGTTTTTGATGCCGATTTATCAAAATCAACTAGGACGGCTAAATTTAAAGAGGTTTGTCCAGAAAGATTTATAAATGTTGGTATAGCAGAACAAAATTTAATAGGAACAGCTGCTGGTTTATCTACAACGGGAAAAATCCCATTTGCAAGTACATTTGCTATGTTTGCCAGTGGAAGAGCCTTTGAAATAATCAGAAATTCGGTAGCATATCCAAAGTTAAATGTAAAAATAGCTGCAACACATGCTGGTATAACTGTTGGAGAAGATGGTGCATCCCATCAATCTGTAGAAGATATAAGTTTAATGAGAAGTATACCTAATATGACAGTTTTAAATCCTGCTGATTTCTTTGAAGCTAAAAAGGCAGTATTTAAAGCAGCTGAATATAAAGGGCCTGTATATATTAGACTAGGTAGAGGTAAAGTACCTAGAATATATAATGAGGATTATAATTTCGAAATTGGTAAAGGAGACCTTTTAAAGGAAGGTAAAGACGTAGCTATTATAGCTACAGGAATGATGGTTTCAAAAGCCTTAGAAGCTAGAGAAAAGTTACTAAATGAAGGTATAGAAGCAAGGGTTATTAATATACATACAATAAAACCCATAGATAAAGAAATAATAATTAAAGCAGCAAAGGAAACTAAAGCGATAGTAACAGCTGAAGAACACAGTATAATAGGAGGACTTGGAAGTGCTGTAACAGAAGTAGTTTCAGAAAATGCTCCTATAAAGGTAAAAAGAGTTGGGATTAAAGATGTATTTGGAGAATCAGGAAAAGCTGATGAACTAGTTGAGAAATATGGTTTAACAGCAGATAATTTAATTAAAGAGGTTAAAGAAGTATTAAAATAGAAATAAGGTGGAATGTCCACCTTATTTTTTTATGTATTTTTTTAATATATTTCTATTATAATCATATTATTAAAAGATTAGGAATAATATTTATAAATTAGACTTTGAGGGGGTATTTGGTGAAAAGGGTTTGGATACTTGTGCTAATAGTAATAATAATATTGGGAATAATATTTATACCTAGGATTTTCTTTAACAAGGGAGATGATAACTTGAGTTTTAAAATATTAGAAGAAAATCAAATCCCAGAGGATATTGTCAACATGTTACCTAAATACCAGGATAAAGAAAGGGCATTAAGCTGCGAAGTAGATGAAGAGATTTATGTAATAGTTACAAGGGGAGAAAAAAGAACTGCAGGTTATGGTGTAACAATAGAAAAAATTGAGAAAGTAAAAACTGATGATGAAGTAGAGTTTATAGTCTATGCTAAATACAAAGATCCTAAGCCTGAAGAAATTGTTCCACAGGTAATTACTTATCCAACAGTAGTTGCAAAGTTAGAGGTCGATTCATTACCTGATAAAATTAAATTACAAACAGAGTATATGGAATAAATAAAATTTTTGGTTAATCACTGGCATAAGCTGGTGATTTTACTTTTATTTTCAACTATTAGAATTTTTAAAGGAGATATACTATTTTTATAGAATATATTAATTAACTTTAGTTTGAAAAAGTATATAGATAATTTCCTGGAGGTGACAATTATGGATAGTAAATATAAAGTTGATATAGACCTTTTAAAGAAAAAATGTAATACAAACACTTTTAGTTTTAAAACAACAAAAGAAATAACTGAATCTAATGATATAATTGGGCAAAAAAGGGCAATGAAAGCTATTAAATTTGGGCTTTCAATAAAACGAAAAGGTTATAATATATTTGTATCTGGTATTTCAGGAACTGGAAGAAATACCTATTCTTATTCCATAGCTAGCGAGTTTTCTAAAAAAATGAAAACACCTGATGATTGGTGTTATGTATATAATTTTATTAAACCTGTTAATCCTAGAGCTATACCATTAGAAATGGGAAGAGGGAAAATCCTTAGAAATGAAATAGAAAATCTTATAGAAAAATTGAAGATAGATGTTCCTAAAGTTTTTAGTTCTAAGGAATATGAAGATAGGAAAAAAGTAATTTATGAACAATTTGAAAAAAAGACAAAAGAAATTATAGATAAACTAAATGACATAGCAAAGGATTATGATTTTGAGTTTACAAAAACAGAAAAGGGGCTAATAACTTATCCTTTAATAGATGGTAGACCTATGAAGGAAGAGGAATTAGAGGATTTATCTGAAGAGGAATTAGTTAAATTAAAAGAAAATTCTAATAAACTTAATTCTGAAGCCTATGAAGTAATAAAGGAATTTAAAAATTTAGAAATACTTTTAAGAAATAGAATAAAGCAACTTAATGAAAAAGTAGCTTTTGATTTAGTTGATTTTCATTTAAATAGTGTTTTGGAGGTTTTTAAAGATAATAAACATGTGGAAAGTTATTTAAATGAGATGGAAGATGATATTATAAAAAATATAGAAGAGTTTATGGATATTAATAATAAAGACTCAAAAAAGAATACTAAAAAGAATTTCTTTAAAAGATACGAAGTAAATCTCTTTATAGATAATAATGGAAAAAAAGGCGCTCCTGTTATTAGGGAAATAAACCCAAATTATTATAATCTTTTAGGTAAAATAGAATATATTAATGAACATGGAGCATTAAAAACTGACCATACTATGATAAAACCAGGAGCTTTACATGAAGCTAATGGTGGATTTTTAATAATTCAAGCGAAGGACATTTTATCTAAATCCTATGCTTGGGAAGGGTTAAAAAGAACCCTTGTAGGAGAAGAAATAAAAATAGAGAATATTACTAAAGGAAGTGTATTAGCCCAGACAATAAAGCCAGAAGCTATACCAATAAATTTAAAGGTTATTATTGTAGGGGATTATCATACTTATCAATTATTGTATAATTATGATGAGGATTTTAAAAAACTATTTAGAATAAGGGCAGATTTTGATATAGAAATGAAAAGACATGATGATAATATTGAAAAAATAGCATCTTTTGTGGCAAGTCATTGTAAAGATGAAAAATTAAAACCATTTCACAAAACAGCTATATCAGAAATAGTTGAATATAGTTCTAGACTTGCAGAAAGTCAATTAAAGCTTACTTCTAGGTTTAATGAAATAGTTGAAATAATGTATGAAGCAGATGCATTTGCAAGTGTTAAAGGGGATGAAATAGTTAAAAGGGAACATATAATAGAAGCTATAGAAGAAAAAATTTATAGAAACAATAAATATGAAGAAAAATTACACGAATTATTTAAAGATGGGACATTATTAATGGAAACATCAGGATTTAAGGTAGGTCAGATTAATGGTCTTGCAGTAATGGATTCAGGTCAATATTCCTTTGGAAGGCCTAATAAAATAACAGTATCAACATTTGTTGGTAAAGATGGTATAGTTAATTTAGAAAGGGAAGTTGAACAAAGTGGAAATATACATGATAAAGGAGTATTAATACTAAGTGGATATTTAGGTGAAAAATATGCTACTGAAAAACCATTATCACTTTCTGCAAGTATAACTTTTGAGCAATCCTACGATATGATTGATGGAGATAGTGCTTCTAGTACAGAATTATATGCTTTATTATCTAGTTTATCAGAAAAACCTATTAATCAAGCTATAGCTGTTACTGGTTCTGTAAATCAAAAGGGAATGATTCAGCCTATAGGAGGCGCTAATGAAAAAATTGAAGGTTTTTATAAAGTATGTAAACTGAAAGGATTTAAAGGTGGGGAAGGAGTAATTATCCCTAAACAAAATATAAAAAATTTAATGCTAAAGGATGAAATAATTAAAGCTTGTAAAGAAGGTATATTTAATATTTATGCTGTTGAGAGTATAGATGAAGGCATAGAAATATTAACAGGCATAAAAGCAGGTAAACCAGATGAGAATGGATATTATAAAAAGAATACTATAAATTATCTAGTAAAGAAAAAGCTTGATAAATATGCAGCTTTAAATAGAGATTATAATTAAAGGGTGGCTTAGCCACCTTTTTTGTTTGTGAAAAATATAAAAAAACAAAGGCTAAATATTGTGTAATATGTCAATAGAAATCATAAAGGATATAATATACACTTATATTAAGAGTAAAATAATTAAGGGGGTTAACAAATGGCAGATTTAACTTTTAAAGGTGTAGAGAAAATATATCCAGGTAATGTTAAAGCAGTTGATGATTTTAATTTAAAAATTAGGGATAAAGAATTTGTAGTTTTAGTAGGACCATCAGGATGTGGTAAATCTACAACACTTAGAATGGTAGCAGGATTAGAAGAAATAAGTGATGGAGAACTTTATATAGGTGATAAGCTTGTAAATGATATCCCACCTAAAAATAGAGACATCGCAATGGTTTTTCAAAATTATGCACTATATCCCCATATGTCAGTATATGATAATATGGCATTTGGTTTAAAATTAAGAAAACAGCCAAAGAAAGAAATAGATAAAAAGGTAAAAGAAGCTGCAAAAATATTAGGTATAAGTGATTTATTAAATAGAAAGCCAAAAGCATTATCAGGAGGACAAAGGCAAAGAGTTGCCTTAGGTAGAGCAATAGTAAGAGAGCCTAAAGTGTTTTTAATGGATGAGCCATTATCAAATCTAGATGCTAAACTTAGAGTGCAAACAAGAACAGAGATATCTAAGCTACATAAAAAGCTTCAGACAACATTTATTTATGTAACCCATGATCAAACTGAGGCGATGACTATGGGGGATAGAATAGTAATAATGAAAGATGGTATTATACAACAAGCGGCTACGCCTCAACAAGTATATGAATCACCGGCAAATGTTTTTGTTGGAGGTTTTATAGGGAGTCCCCAAATGAATTTTATGAATATGAGTTTAGAAGGAGATTCGTCTAAAGAATGTTTTTTAGTATCTAAAAATATTAAAATTAAAGTACCAGAAGGTAAAGCTAAAATATTAAAGGAAAAGGGGTATTTAGGTAAAGACATTATTATGGGAATACGTCCTGAAGATATGCATGATGAAACTGTATTTATTGAGTCTTCTAAGGATAGTGTTGTTAAAGCAGAGGTTGAAGTAACTGAAATGATGGGTTCTGAAACCTATCTTTATGTTGATATTGAAGGAAATAAAATGATTGCTAGGGTTGATGGAAGAAGTAAAGCTAAACATGGAGATATAATTAAGTTAGCTATAGATAAAAATAGAATGCATTTATTTGATAAAGAAACTGAAAAAGCAATTCTTTATTAAATAAATCATATTTTACAATAAAAGATAGAATATTAAAGGATTTTAAAGAAAAAGGACGAAGAAACATATATACATGTGTTTCTTCGACTTTTTTTTGTAACAAAAAATATTATAATATAATTAGGTGATGTTATGTCAACGGAAAAAATGTTAAAACAGTTTATAGATGAAGTAAAAGAAATTATAAATACTGATATTTTTATAGAAAATTCTAAGGAAAAAAACGGTTTAAAGGACAACATACCATTAATTGATATTCCCTTAGATGATTTAACCTATACAGTAAAAATACCAAAGGAAAGTAATTTAAGTTTAAGAGAAAGGAATTTAATAAGGTTTATTTTAAAAGAGTATTTAAAAAATAAGTATTATTTAAAACCAGATATAAAGAATATAATATCAAAGTTACTTAATGAAAGTATGAGTAATTTTGAAATCAATGAAGCAATTAAAAATAGTGGTTTTAATTTAGATGAAGGTATATCTGTTTTTAGCATAAAATTATTTAAAGAAGATAATGTTAAAGAGATTATAGCTTTAATAGAAAACATAGATAAAGAGAATATAATAATTTCAAAACAGGATAAAGATTTATTAGTAATTTTATATCAAGATAATAATGTAAAAGAAATGAATTTAGCTAGGATAATAGTGGATACAATTGAAACTGAAATGTTTCAAAAAATAAAAATTGGAATCGGTAGTAAAGAAAATATTCTAGACATAAAAAAAGCATATAAAGAAAGTTTAACATCACTTAAACTTGGAATTGAATATGAAATAGCAAAAAGTATTTATAATTATAAAGATTTAATAACCTATAGAATATTATCAACTATACCTAAGGAAAAATTAATAGATATATACAATAGTTTGGTTAAAAAGAGTTTTGATAATTTAGATAATAGTGAAATTAAAACTGCTATGAAGTTTATAGAAAATGACTTGAATTTAAGTCTAGCAGCTAGAAAACTTTATATACACAGAAATACACTAATTTATAGAATAGAAAAAATAGAAAAATTGACTAGATTTGATTTAAGAAAGTTTAAAGATGCCTTAGAATTTAAATTATTATTAATTATATATAAGTATCTAAATGAAAAACATTTTGGATAAATTTGTTTTATATACCTTAAATTTAGAACTTATTTCCTAGAAAAATAATTCATTCGACAAAGGATTTTACTTTTATATGTCGAATTACTTACTCATGGGCATTTAAGCAATTAGACAGGAGTGATAAAGTGATAATTTTTAAAAATATCATTAAAGAATATAATAATGGCGTAAAAGCTTTAAATAATATAAATCTTCATATTAGTAAAGGCGAATTTGTATTTGTGGTTGGCTCTTCTGGAGCTGGAAAATCTACTTTAATAAAATTATTGTTAAAGGAAGTAGAACCTACAAGTGGTAAATTGTTTTTTAATAAAAAAGATATAACAAAAGTTAAAAATAGAAAGGTACCAATAATAAGAAGGAAAATAGGTGTTGTATTTCAGGATTTTAGATTGTTACCTAATAAAACAGTTTATGAAAACGTAGCTTTTGCAAAGGAAATTATAGGTGCTTCAGCAAAAGAAATAAGAAGACAAGTCCCTATAGTGCTTAGTATGGTTGGACTTAGTAAAAAGGCTAATAGTTATCCTAATCAACTATCAGGAGGGGAAAAACAAAGGGTTTCTATTGCTAGGGCTATAGTAAATAATCCGACAGTATTAATTGCAGATGAGCCTACGGGAAATCTTGATCCTGAAACCGCAGGAGATATTATGGATTTAATAATGCAAATAAATAGAAGGGGAACAACAGTAATAATGGCTACACACGCTAAGGATATAGTTGACTCAATGCAAAGAAGAGTTATAGCTTTATCAAAGGGCAAAGTAGTAAGAGATGACCAAAGGGGTGTGTATGACCATGAAGTTTAGAATATTAAAATCTATGATTAAACAAGGTTTTGTTGGTATGTGGCGTAATCGTATGATGAGTCTTGCATCTATTGGGTCAGTAACTTCGGCATTGATGATATTAGGAATGGTTTTAATACTAATATTAAATATAAATAATGTTACTAATATGACAAAGGAACAATTTGATGAGATTCATATATATTTAAAAGAAGATATTACAGATGAACAGATAAATACAATAGAAGATGAAATACAAAATTATGAAGGGGTTTTATCAGTAGTTTTTCAATCTAAAGAACAAGCCCTTGAAATTATGAAAAATCGCTGGGGAGAAGAAAGTGATTTATTAAATGGATTAGAAGAAAATCCATTTCCACAATCATATATTATACAATTAGAAGATATTAAGTATGCAGATAATGTAGTAAGTAATTTAGAGGGTCTATCAGGTATTGATAAAATAAAGTATTTTAAAGATATAGTAAAAAGAATTATAAGTGTTTCTAATGTGATAAAAAGTGGTAGTTTAATAGTTATAGGTATATTAATGCTTATATCAATATTTATAATTTCAAACACTATAAAAATAACTGTAGCAGCAAGAAAAAAAGAAATAAATATTATGAAATATGTTGGTGCAACTAATGGATATATAAGAGGGCCTTTTATAATAGAAGGTATATTGTTAGGAACTATAGGTTCAGCCCTAGCAGTAATATTAGTTGATGTAGCATATCAATACATCTATAAGATTTTAAATAACAGATTATATGTATTTGTTACTTCTTATATGGTTCCAAGTGATGATATATTTATTGATGTTGTTATAATATTTATGACTATAGGCATAGGAATTGGAATATTAGGTAGCATTATATCATTAAGAAGATTCTTAAGAGTGTAAGGGGGATTTAGATTGGTTAAGGGTTTTAAATTTAATAAATTTCATATACTAATTTGTTTGATTTTAATACTAAATTCTATAGTTGTTTATGCAGATGGAAATGATGTTAATGATTTGCAACAAGAACTTAATGAAAATAAAGATAAGATGGAAGAGATAAATAAGGATATTAAAAATAATAAGAAAAAAGCTAATAAAGTAGAAAAAACCATAGAACAATTTGACCAAAAGATTGAAAGTATAGATTCTCAGTTAAGGGATTATGAAGCTAAAATAAATAATTTATTAGATAATATAGAAATAACTAAAGCTAAATTAACCCAAGCTAAGGAAAGCATAAATGAAAAAAATGACACTCTTAATTCTAGACTTAGGGTAATGTATATCAACGGACCAATAGGTTATGCAGAAGTTTTATTAGGTGCTGAGGATTTAGGAGATTTTCTAACAAGACTAGATATGGTAAAGAGTTTAGTAGATCATGATGTAGAACTTTTAAAATATATGAATGATAAAAGAGAAAAGATAGAAGAAAATAAAAAAGAATTAGAAAATAAAAAAATAATACTTGCATCAACTAAGGAAAAAATAGAAGAAAAGAAAAACAATCTAGAGGTTGTAACAAGGCAAAAAGAAAGGGAAATGACAAGATTAAAACAAAATACAAAGGAATTAGAAAGACAATACGATAAACTATATAAAGAAGCTAATGCCCTTGAAGATAGAATTAAAAGAATGGAAAGTGCAGGGAAATATAAAGGTGGCAGAATGGCGTGGCCTGTACCTGCTTATAGAAAAGTAACTTCTCCCTATGGATATAGGATACATCCTGTATTTAAGACTAAAAAATTCCATACAGGTGTTGATTTAAGAGCATATTATGGAACTAGTATAGTTGCAGCAAATGGAGGTGTTGTAAAGATAGCAGGCTGGTTAGGTGGCTATGGTAAAGTAGTGCTTATTGACCATGGAGGTGGGATATCAACTTTATATGCCCATAACTCAAGATTATTAGTTAAAGAAGGCCAAAGGGTTACCCGTGGACAAGCTATATCAAAGGCTGGAAGTACAGGATATTCAACAGCATCCCATTTACACTTTGAAGTTAGAGATAAAGGTAAATATGAAAATCCGTTACCATGGATTACAAAACAATAAAATCAAGGTTAATACCTTGGTTTTTTTTTGTTAAAATTGAAAAGAATACTATCAGGTGGTATAATATTTACATATCTTTAATAAAAATAAATTACTAGAAACTATTTGAGGTGAGTTAATGATATCAAGAAAAAAAGCACTTATTGGAGCTATAATCTTAGTTTTAATAACAGGAGCACTAACATTTACTGTAAGTAACATTATTCAAATTCAGGTGGATGATAAGGTAATAGTAGATAGGCAAAAGCTAGAGCTTTGGAAAAATTCATATGAAGAACACTCAAAGGTATATGCATTAGAAGATTATATAAAAGAAAACTTTTTAAATGAAATTACAGAAAAAGAACTTTTAGATGGTCAGTTAAAGGGGATGTTTAATTCTTTAGAAGATCCTTATTCAATGTATATGACTAAGGATGAGTTTGATAGTTTTATGGATCATACTAAAGGGACTTATGGAGGTATAGGTATAATAGTTACTCCTGGAGATGATAATTTAATTACAATTGTATCACCAATTGAGGATACACCAGGAGAAAGGTCCGGTATGAAAACAGGGGATAAAATAGTTAAAGTAAATGGAAAAGAAGTAACTGCTAATGAAATGGATGATGCAATAAAGATAATGAAAGGTAAACCCGGAACAGATGTTACAATTACTATTAAAAGAGAAGTTAAAGAAGAAACTAAATTTATAACAATGGATATAACTAGAGAAGAAATACGATTAATAAGTGTTAGATCTAATATGCTAGATAATAAAATAGGATATATAAGAATAATTCAATTCGACGAGCCGGTTTATGAAGATTTTAAAAAGCATTTAACTAAATTACAGGATAAAGGCATGAAAGGACTTGTAATTGATTTAAGGAATAATCCTGGAGGATTATTAGATAAATGTGCAGAAATAACAGATAAACTTATAGGGAAATCAAATATAGTATATACAGAAACTAAAAAAGGTGAAAGGGAGTACTTAAAATCAGATGAAGATAAATTAGATATACCTTTAGTTATATTAGTCAATGGAGGAAGTGCTAGTGCTTCTGAGATATTATCAGGAGCAGTAAAAGATACAAATTCTGGTACATTAATAGGTACAAAAACCTTTGGAAAGGGTATAGTACAAAGAATTAAAAAGCTATCAGATGGCTCAGGATTTAAAATTACTGTTTCTAAATACTTTACGCCTAGTGGAAAAAGTATACATGGAGTTGGAATTGAACCTGATATTGAGGTTAAACTTCCAGAAGATATTGAACAAATAGGAGTAGATAATATTAAAGAAGATACACAATTAAAGAAAGCTATAGATGTTATAAAGAATAAATTGAAATAACTAAAGGCAGCTTAAGCTGCCTTTAGTTATTTTTATTATCTAATAAATATATTTTGCTATTTGTTTTTTCAATTGTTGGCGCCGCGTTAATAAAAATATTTCCATTAACATAAAATATTTTTTCATCTATTGTAGTTGTTACTAAGTTTTTTTCATCTTCATCATATATATATAGATCATAATTATTTTCTTCATTTTTACAGATATAAAAAAGCCTATCATTGAGTATATGATAATTTATTTCTTTAGATCTTTTAATAATCGATTCTTTTTCTGTTTTTAAATCATATGAACATAAAAAGTTATTATTGTTTTCTTTTTTTAGATATATAATAGTTTCATTATCTAGATAATTTGCATTAGAACCCTTTTGTATAAGTTTAATATTATTCTCATCAATTAAATATATATCTGTGTTATATTTATCAGGATTAAATTTATTAAGTAATATATTATTGTTTATAATATCAAAATTTGAAAAATTTTCATATTTTGATAGAATTACTTTGTTTTTATCATTTGAATTGTATTTAAAAATCTTATAATTTTCTTCTGTGTTATTATCAAAGTAAAGTTTATTATTAATCCATTTGATATTTAATGTATGATAAAAATCTAAAGGAGTAATTTTTTCTGTTGTATTTTCTAATGTATCTATTAAAAATATATCGGTTTTATCATTACTATTTTCTATAAGGGCAACTTTATTATTATTTATTTTGGCTTTAAATATTGAATGGTGAGTAGTATAAACTTTTTTACTTTTCTTTGTTTTAATATTATATAACCACATACTCTCTTCATTATTATTGTTTATCTTATAAAGTAGTAAATTTTTATTAGTATCTAAAATTTTACCATTATCAATAAATTTAGCTATGTTTTCTTTTTTTAGGGTAGTAATCTCTCCTTTTAATGCATCTACTTTAGCACTTATATTAACTAAGGGATTTTCATTATTTTTTTCAAATACATTTTCTAATTTAACGTGCCAAAAGTAATTATTATCTTCTTTATATAATTTAACTTTTGGTTTTGTGTTAGAAGTTACTTCAAAATGGGAATAAATATTATTAAGTACATGTGTTTTATTAAAGGGAAGTTCCACTGGTTTGTAATTAGTTGCTATTATATTAAAGCTTTTATTTTCTAAAAAATCATTATTAACTTCATTTAATGTTATAGTAATTTTAGGTATAACTAAAGGTTCATGAGTATTATTAGTAAGTTTTCTAGTGTATATATTAATTTCTCCGCTATGAAATGTAATTTTGTCTATACTTACATTTAAACAGTCTAGGATACCTAAATTTATTAGTAATGTTTTTGTTTCTTTATCTAGTATTTCAACCCGGGGTTTTAAAGATTCATAACCTCTAGATAGAACTGTCTTATTAATAGAATATTTTATTTTTTCTTCTTGAGTAAGGGGAATTGAAGTATCCTTTTTATTTGAACTATTTAAAGTGTTACATCCTGAAAATATAATTAATATTAAGCCTAAGGCAAAAATTTTTTTCATGCAATACCTCCTTGAAAAGGTAATTTAACTCCATTATTATATAATTCAACACTTACATTCAATATCCTTTTTTTATATATATTGGTAAATAACATATAATAAAGTTAGAGTTTCCCCATTTTTTTGAGAGTAGATGAAAAGTTTGTTGTGGATAAGTAAAATAGGAGTAATATCTTTATTAACAGATTTGATTTTTTTGCATAAAAATAAGCAAAATAGCCCATTGTTTTG
>VEND01000148.1 GCA_009711765.1 Bacillota bacterium
TTATCGCCACTACTTTTCCATCCCTTGGGGCTACTATTTCATTTTCCATCTTCATAGCTTCTAATATTAATAGTACATCTCCTTTATTCACTGTATCTCCTTCACTTACCTTTATATCAAATACACTCCCTGGCATAGGTGCATCTATAGTTTCTCCTCCGCTAGGCGCTTTATTTATTTTTGTCTCTTTAGGTTTTGGTTGTGGTTTTTGTACCTTTTTTACTGGTTTAGCCTTTGGTTTTTGCTTAGGTGTTGATTTTACTTCTCTTTTTACTTTATTATCATTTTTGCTTTTAACTTCCTCAACTTCTACTTCATAGGTTTTACCATTAACACTAATGTTAAATTTTCTCATTGATAAGCCCCCTATATTTTATTATATATTTGTTCTTCTCTTCCAGCTTTTGTCCAAGCTGAAGTATTTTGCTTTATTCTTTTTATATTTCTTATCCTTATTTGCGATGACTGCTTACCCATGCACTGAGCAACTGCTGCTGTTAATACTGCTACTAATTCTTCTTCATCCTCTTTTTTATTTTCGATAGTTTCTCTTTTTCTTTCAGGCTTTTTAGTTTTCTTTTTTAATGTTTTGTTATTTTCTTTATAAAATAATTTCTTAAATCCAAATAATACAAAACATATAACTATTAAAGTAAGAAAAACAATAAACATACTAAATACAGTAACTATCAAGCCTTCAGATAAAGAAACATTCATAATATCTTCTAACAAAGTTTATCACCCCAATTTATAGTGGTAAGTTCCCATGTTTCTTAGATGGTAAATTCTCTCTTTTACTTGATAACATATCAAAGGCACTTATAAGTCTAGGTCTAGTCTCTAAAGGCTTAATTACATCATCTACATATCCTCTAGAAGCTGCAACGTAAGGATTTGCAACTGTATCTTTATATTCGTTTATTTTTTCTGTTTTAGTTTCTAACGGATCATCTGACTTTTCTATTTCTTTTCTAAATATTATATTAGCTGCCCCCTGTGGTCCCATAACTGCAATTTCAGCTGTTGGCCATGCAAGTACTAAGTCAGACTTAAGATGTCTACTACACATAGCTATATATGCTCCTCCATAGGCTTTTCTTAATATAACTGTTACCTTAGGAACTGTTGCTTCTGAATATGCATAAAGCATTTTTGCTCCATGTCTTATAATTCCACCATATTCTTGGTCAGTTCCTGGTAAAAATCCTGGAACATCAACTAAACTTAATAAAGGTATATTAAAAGAATCACAAGTTCTTATAAATCTTGAAGCTTTATCAGATGCATTTATATCTAAACAACCTGCTAATACCCTTGGTTGATTTGCAATAACACCAACAGAACGTCCATTAAGTCTTATAAAGCCAGTTATAATATTTTGTGCATAATAAGGTTGTACTTCTAAGAAATTATTATTATCTGCTAAAATTTCTATAACTTCTTTCATATCATAGGGTTTATTAGCATTATCTGGAACAATACTATTAAGTTCTTCATTCATTCTATTGATATCGTCTTCTGGATTAAATACCGGGGCTTCTTCTAAGTTATTAGATGGTAAGAAACTTAAAAGATTTTTTATATTTTCTAAAGTGTCCTCTTCATTTTCATTAATAAAATGAGCAACTCCACTGGTATTATTATGAGTCATTGCTCCACCTAATTCTTCTGCTGAAACTTCTTCTCCTGTAACTGTTTTTATAACTTGTGGTCCTGTTATAAACATTTTACTTGTATTATCTACCATAAATATAAAGTCTGTTAAAGCTGGTGAATAAACTGCTCCTCCAGCGCAAGGACCCATTATAACTGAAATCTGAGGTATAACCCCTGAAGCTATTGTATTATTATAAAAAATATTTCCATATCCTGATAAAGCATCAACACCTTCTTGTATTCTAGCTCCACCGGAATCATTAATACCAACTAAAGGTGCTCCTGTTTTCATTGCCATTTCTTGAACTTTACAAATTTTAGCTGCATGCATTTCTCCTAATGATCCACCTATGACAGTAAAATCTTGGGCAAATACATAAATTAATCTTCCATCTACGGTTCCATATCCTGTTACTACACCTTCTCCTGGCATTTTTTTATTTTCCATTCCAAAATTAGTACATCTATGTTCTACAAAGGTATCTAGCTCTACAAAGCTTCCCTCATCTAAAAGCTTATTTATTCTTTCACGGGCAGTATATTTTCCTTTTTTGTGTTGCTTTTCTATTCTTTTTTCTCCCCCACCCATTTTTACTTTTTCCTTTAGAGCATTTAATTCTTCAATTTTTTTACTCGTTGACATAAAAACCCTCCTTTAGAAATTAGTCTCTTTCACAAAGCTCTACTAAAACACCATGGGTACTTTTCGGGTGTAAAAATGCTATTTTTGCTCCTCCAGCACCATATCTTGGTTTTTCATCTATCATTTTAATTCCTTTTTCTTTCATTTCTTTAATTGCTTTTTCTATATCATCTACTCTATAAGCTATATGTTGAATTCCTTCTCCCTTTTTTTCGATATATTTATAAATAGGTCCCTCTTTATCAGTTGATTCTAAAAGTTCCATTTCAGTATCTCCCACAGGTAAAAATGCAACCTTTACCCTTTGGTCTTTAACTACCTCTGTTCCTTGTAATTCTAATCCTAAAACATCTCTATAAAATTTTAATGTTTCCTCTAAATCCTTAACAGCAACTCCTATGTGGTCTACCTTTTTTACCATGATAATACCCCCTACTTTTTTATTAACTTTATAATTTCATCCCTTGAAGTATATGGATTCGATTTTCTTATGGCAACTTTCTTTGCTATAGTATCTAATCCTTCATGTTCATCTGTTATTCTATGTACCATTTCCATTAATTCTTCTTCTACAAGATTTAATATTTCAAGCTTAGCATTTTTTTCCCTTCTTAATTTAAACTTACCACTTTTAAACATATCTTCTTTATGTTTTATTATATTGTCAAGTAGATTATTAACTCCTTCATTTTTTACAGCAGAAAGTTTTGTAACCGGTGGTCTCCAGGTATCATATTTTTTAAAATCTAACATCATCTCTAACTCAAGTGCTGTTTTATCAGCTCCATCTAAATCACTTTTGTTAACTGCAAATACATCACCTATCTCCATGATTCCTGCCTTTATAGCCTGTATATCATCGCCAAGACCAGGTACCATAACCATAACTACTGTATCTGCACTTTTAACTATATCTACCTCTGATTGACCAACACCTACAGTCTCTATAAAAATATAATCAACACCATAGATATCTAAAATATTAACTGCTCCTTTGGTTGCCTTTGATAATCCTCCTAGATGACCTCTAGTTCCCATACTTCTTATAAAAACCCCAGGATCAGTTGCTAAATCACTCATTCTTACTCTATCTCCTAGAATAGAGCCTCCTGTAAATGGGCTAGTAGGATCTACTGCTATTACACCTACCTTTTTATCATTTTTTCTTAAGAGTTTAACAAGTTTATCTGTTAATGTACTCTTTCCACCTCCTGGAGGCCCTGTTATTCCTATGACATGTGCATTGCCTGTTTTATCATAATGTTTTTTTATAACTTCAATTGCCCTTTTATCATTATTTTCAATTAAAGAGATAAGACGAGCACAAGCCCTCTTATCTCCTTTTATTAATCTTTTGCCTAATTCCAAATTAAGCACCACCTAAAGTTATTTCCTTTTTACATTTTTCTTTATAAAATCAATGGTTTCTGTTGTAGGTGTTCCTGGAGTAAATATCTCTTTTATTCCTGCTTCTTTTAAAGAAGGAATATCATCTTCTGGTATTACTCCACCTCCTACAACTAATATATCATTTGCATTTTCTTTTTTAAGTAGTTTAACTACTTTAGGGAATAAATGATTATGTGCTCCTGATAATATACTCATAGCAACCACATCTACATCCTCTTGAATAGCTGCAGATACTATTTGCTCTGGTGTCTGTCTTAAACCTGTATATATAACCTCCATACCAGCATCTCTTAAAGCCCTAGCTACAACTTTAGCTCCTCTATCATGTCCATCAAGACCTGGCTTGGCTACTAACACTCTTATAGGTCTTTCAGCCATTTTTCTACCTCCTTAAACTTTTCTATAATATTACCGACTGTTGATATTCTCCAAATACTTCTCTTAATACTCCACAAATTTCTCCTAACGTTGCATACTCTTTAACTGCTTTTATAATATAAGGCATTGTATTTTCATTTTCTTCAGCTGCTTTTTTTAGTTCGTTAAGACTTATTTTTACCTTTTCATTATCTCTTTCTTCTTTAAGATTTTTAAGTTTTTCTTCTTGCATTCTACCTACTTTAGGATCAACTTTTAATAAGTCCTTTTTAGGTTCTTTATCTACTTTAAATTTATTCATACCAACTACTATTCTGTCCTTTGATTCTATTTCCTTTTGATAGTTATAAGCACTATCTTGAATTTCCTTTTGTATATATCCTTTTTCTATCGCCTTAGGAGCTCCACCTAATTCATCAATCCTATCGATATGCTTCATAGCTTCTTTTTCTATTTCTTTAGTTAAATTCTCTATATAATAAGAACCTGCTAGTGGGTCTATTGTTTCAGCCACTCCACTTTCATGGGCAACTATTTGCTGTGTTCTTAAAGCTATCCTTACTGAATCCTCAGTAGGTAAAGCTAACGCTTCATCTCTAGAGTTAGTATGAAGTGATTGAGTACCTCCTAATACTGCAGCTAATGTTTGTATAGCGACACGTACAATATTATTATCTGGCTGCTGTGCAGTTAGTGTAGAACCTGCTGTTTGTGTATGGAATTTAAGTCTCATTGATTTAGGATTTTTAGCTTTAAACCTTTCTTTCATAATCTTAGCCCATAGCTTTCTAGCTGCTCTAAACTTAGATACTTCTTCTAATAAATCATTATGGGCATTAAAGAAAAATGATAATCTAGGAGCAAAAGCATCAACATCTAATCCTGCATCTATAGCTGCATCAACATAAGCTATTCCATCAGCTAATGTAAATGCAACCTCCTGTGCTGCTGTTGAACCTGCCTCTCTAATGTGATAGCCTGAAATACTTATTGTATTCCATTTAGGTACATTTTTAGAACAATACTCAAATATATCAGTAATAAGTCTCATTGATGGTTCTGGTGGAAATATGTAAGTTCCCCTTGCTATATATTCTTTTAATATATCATTTTGTATTGTTCCTCTTAATTTATCTTCAGAAACGCCCTGTTTTTCAGCAACTGCAATATACATTGCAAGTAATACACTGGCAGGTGCATTTATAGTCATTGATGTACTAACCTTATCTAAAGGTATCCCATCAAATAAAATTTCCATATCAGCTAATGAATCTATAGCTACTCCAACTTTTCCTACTTCTCCTTGAGATAATAGATGATTAGAGTCATACCCTATTTGTGTAGGAAGATCAAATGCAACACTTAAACCCGTTTGGCCCTGTTCTAATAAATACTTATATCTTTTATTTGATTCCTCAGCTGTTGCAAATCCTGCATATTGTCTCATAGTCCAGAATCTACCTCTATACATTGTAGGCTGCACTCCCCTTGTGAAGGGATACTTTCCTGGGAATCCTATTTCTTCATTGTAATCTATATCTTCTACATCTTCTGGAGTATAAACTCTGTTAACTTCTAATCCTGAACCAGTAGTAAATTGATCTTTTCTTTCTGGGAAACGTGAAACTGTTTTTTCTACCTCATTATTTTCCCACTCTTTTTTTGACATTTTAATCTGGTCCAATTTTTCCTTTTCAAACATTTTTAAGCCTCCTTATTAATTGAATAGACTAATTACATATCATTTGAAAATGTTTTCCTTTGAGGATAATTAGCATTGTATACATGATTATCCATTCAAGTATAGACTATTACAATATAGCTTATAATGCAATATTTATTTCAAAAATTTATTAATATAATTCGAAAATTTCACTATTATAATATTTTCAATTAAGGTGAAACTATTCCTATTTAGGGATTTCAATTAATTGTTGAAGTTTTCTTAATATTTCTTAATATTTTTCTTCTTAAGTCTACAAATTAATACATTACCTGGGAAATAATTTTAATTTTCTTATATTAAATGTCAAAAAAGGTATTGGCTTAAGCCAATACCTTTTGTTTAAATATTTTCTTTAAATTTTTCTATATTTACTATGTATCTAATATGACTTCCTTCTCCTATCTTTTTTTCTTCATCAAATGCAACTACATTGAAAAAAAGTTTTTTACCTTCAATTTTAACAAGCTCTGCTTCTGCCCAAACTTTCATACCTACAGGTGTTGCTTTTAAATGATTTACATTAACATTTATCCCTACAGTTGAATATTCACTTCCTAATTTTTCATCGACTGTCTTTAAAGAAGCATTTTCCATAAGTCCTATCATCATTGGAGTAGCATATACATAAATATCACCACTACCAAATTCAGCTGCTGTATCTTTCTTTGTTACTATTTTTTCTACTCTTTTTTTCATACCCTTAACTAAATTAAATTCCATATTATCACCTCCATATTATTCTACCATATTTTTTATTAATTATAATAAAGACAGCCTAAAAAGGCTGTCTTTTATACTTCTTCATCAAAATTATCATCTATATTATTATCTTCAATATCCTCATCATCTTCTTCGATATCTGTATTAATATCTTCTAAGCTTTTACCTTCGTATATCGCTTCAAAGTCCTTTGCATCTAGTGTTTCTACTTCTAATAAAGCCTTAGCTACATTGTGTAATCTATCTATATTATCAGTTAATATTTTCTCAGCTCTTCTATATGCTTTATTAATCATTTCTCTCATTTCATTGTCTATCTCAGCTGCAATAAGTTCACTATAGTTTTTACTTCTTCCTAAATCTCTACCTATAAATACTTCACTATCATCATCTCCATATGTCATAGGTCCAAGTTTGTCACTCATACCATAGTGGGTAATCATATTTCTTACTATTTTAGTTGCTCTTTCTATATCATTACTTGCTCCTGTTGAAATATCATCTAATACTAACTTTTCTGCAACTCTACCTCCAAGTAATTGAACCACTTGTTCTTCCATCTGAGTTTTAGATAAATAACTTCTATCCTTCTCCGGTAAATTCATAGTAAATCCACCAGCTTGACCCCTTGGCATAATAGTAACCATATGAACTGGATCTATATTAGGTAGAAGCTTAGCAACTACTGCATGCCCTGCTTCGTGATAAGCAGTTAATTTATTTTCTTCTTCAGTCCTTACTCTACTTTTCTTTTCTGGACCTGCTATAAGTTTAGTAATCGCCTCTTCAATAATATGCATAGGTATCTTTTTATAATTTTGTCTTGCTGATAATAAGGCTGCTTCATTCAATAAGTTTTCTAAATTAGCAGGTGTAAATCCTATAGTTCTTTTAGCTATTACAGATAAATCAACATCCTCTGCTAATGGTTTACCCTTTGAATGTATTTTTAATATAGCTTCACGACCTTTAATATCTGGTACACCAACTTGAACTTGTCTGTCAAATCTACCAGGTCTTAATAACGCAGGGTCTAATATATCAGGTCTATTTGTCGCTGCTATTAAGATTATTCCTTCATTTTCTCCAAAACCATCCATTTCAACTAACAGCTGATTTAAAGTTTGTTCTCTCTCATCATGGCCACCGCCTAATCCGGCACCTCTTCTTCTACCAACTGCATCTATTTCATCTATAAAAACTATACATGGTGAGCTCTTTTTAGCCTGTTCGAATAGGTCTCTTACCCTTGAAGCACCTACACCTACAAACATTTCAACAAAATCTGAACCACTTATACTGAAAAATGGTACTCCTGCTTCTCCTGCAACTGCTTTTGATAAATAAGTTTTACCTGTACCAGGAGGTCCCACCATTAAAATTCCCTTTGGTATTCTAGCTCCTAAATTAATAAACTTCTTTGGATGTTTAAGGAAATGCACTACCTCTTCTAATTCTTCTTTTTCTTCTTCTAATCCTGCTACATCGTCAAATGTTACCTTCTTACCTTCATTTTCTTTATGCAACTTAGCTTTACTTTTACCAAAGGACATAACTCGTCCTCCGCCTCCTTGAGACTGCTGCATAAATACAAACCAAAATACTACAAAAATAAGAACCATAAATACTGTAGGTAATATCTGTAAGAACCATGGTGTTCCAGGTTCTTCTTTAGCACCTATTTCAATATTATTATCTTTCGCTAAAATTTCATAATATTCACGCTCTATTTCAGGTATATAAGAAGTGAATTGCTTACCATCTTTAAATTCTCCTTTAATGGCATTCTCCGTTATTTCCATACTTTTAATTTGATTAGGTTGATTTTCTATCATTTGTTCTAACTGTTTATACGGTAACTCAACAGCCTGTTCCATTGGTGATTTAAACACATATTGTACTATAAATATTAGAATTATGAATATAAGCAAATAAAAGCTTATACCTCTAAAAAACTTCCTCAACTAAGGTCCTCCTCTCCCATTTAAAACTAATTAGTATTACTACATTTTAACATATAAAATATTAAAAGGCAATACGAGGCTATTACCCGATAATTTCTTTTAATATTATCTATAAATTTCTTCTTTTAAAGTTGCTATATAGGGTAAATTCCTATATTTCTCATCATAGTCTAATCCATAGCCTACTATAAAAGCATCCGGAACACTATATCCACTATAATCTATATCTAGGTCTACTTTCCTTCTTTCAGGCTTATCTAAAAGTGTAAATAATTTTATACTTTTAGGGTCCCTTGATTTAAGGTTACTAACTAAGTAACTCAAAGTTAAACCTGTATCTATAATATCCTCTACAATAAGAATATCCTTACCTTCAATACTTTCATCTAAATCTTTTATTATTTTTACAACACCAGAAGATTCAGTCGAACTTCCATAACTAGATACAGCCATAAAATCCATAGTCAATGGTATACTTATATTTTTAGCTAAATCTGTTAATACCATAACTGCACCCTTTAATACTCCTATTAGTAGTAAATCTTTTCCTTTGTAATCTTCTGATATTTGTTTTCCTAATTCTTCTAATTTCTTTTGTATATCTTTTTCAGTTAATAATACTTCCTTTATATCATTCTTCACCTATATCCTCCTTATCAATTTTAATTTTTAAAAATCTTTTAGTAGCTTCAGTCACTTTGTATAGTTCACTTATTCTAAAACCAACTATCCAAATAATATTATTATCATCACATATTAAAGGAATAGAATCTCTTTTATCCCTAGGAATCTTTTCATCAATGAAAAAGTCTTTTAACTTTTTACTCCCTTTCATACCTAAAGGGGTAAATCTATCCCCAGGTTTTCTCGTTTTAACATACAAGCCGCCTTCTATTTTATCATAATCAAAATATTTTATAAACCTATGTTTTTTATTAATGTTAAATTCATTCTTATTTACTATACTTACTTCAATATTATAATCCTTTATTTTATTACAATTATTAATTTCTAATCTTTTATTTGTAATAGTTTCATCCTTTGTTTTTCTCTTTTTAATTACAAATTTATCATATCTCATTACTATTAAAATATCTTTAATAATATTAATTCTTTTACCTGCTTTATTTTCTTTAATTAGTTCAATAATACTTTCTACATGTTTTTGTTCTATTCCTTTTAAATTTCCCATGATTTTTTCTAATGTATACCTTATAACCCTTGCTTTTATTGATATATGTAACTTATTAAATTTTTTAATATCTAAAACATATACTTTTTTTGATTTTTTATTTGATATTTCTTTAAAAGCTTTTTTAGTTGTAATTTCTAAAAAAGCTTGATCTCTTTTAATTATCTTAGAAGTTCTTGATAATGCATCATTTAATGATGGGTTAAAATTTTTTTCTATATAAGGTATCAATTCTAAACGTATTTTATTTCTTCTATATATAGGTTTTAAATTACTTTTATCAATTCTAGGATTAAGATTATTATCTAAACAATAATCTTCAATTTCCCTTCTTGATATATCTAAAAGGGGCCTTATTATATTTCCATTTTTATATTCCATTCCCTTAAGTCCATCTAAACCTGTACCCCTTAAAAATCTCATTAAAAGTGTTTCACATTGATCATTTTTATTATGGGCTACTGCGATTTTAGCTCCATTTAATTTTCTTTTCAATTCATTAAAAAAATTATATCTAATTTCTCTTCCTGCCTCTTCTTTAGAAAGTTTATTTTCCTTTGCATATACATCCATATTAATCATTTCACTATAAAAGGGGATATTATTACTTTTACAAAAGTTTTTAACGTATAATTCATCTTTATCTGCCTCTATTTCTCGAACCCCGTGATTAATATGGGCAACAAATAAATTAAAATTTAATTTATCTTTTAATTTCAATAAAACATCTAACATTGCCATAGAATCTGGCCCACCTGAAACTCCAACTATTATATTATCACTACTATTAATTAAATTATATCCCTTTATAGTATTTACCACTCTTTTTAACATATAACCACCAAACCTCACTTTATATATTAAAGCTAAATATTATTACAGATTATATTCATATAATTAACAATTATCTATACTTTTATAAAAGAATCTAGTTTATATCTTATCTTTTATTTTTTTTTTGTCAAATTAAAAGGTTTATAATATCGAAATATTATAAACCTTAACCTTATATTTATTATCTTCGTCTCCATATTTTAGTTACTAAGACAGTCATATCATCCTTTGTTTCTAAAGAAGAGACACTTAATGCTTGAGTAATTATTTTATCTGCAATAACTTGAGGGTTTACACTTTTTATATTTTTTATAACTTCTTTAATCCATTGTTCTTTATCTTCACTATTTTCATTAGCATCTAAGACACCATCTGACATCATAATAATAAAATCTCCATCCTCTAAGTCTTTTTCATAAATATTAAAATCAACATCCTTAAGTATTCCCACTGGTAAACTATTTGCATCTATAATATCTACTTTATTTTTCCTTTTTATAAAGGTAGAAGCAGATCCTATTTTTATAAATTGACCTTTCCCGCTATATAAGTCTATTATTGACATATCTATTGTCGTAGACATCTCATCATTAGATTTTAAAAGTAAAACTGAATTTATAGTCTTTAATGCTAGTTCTTTATCAAAACCTGCCTCTAAAAACTTTTCAAGTAATGATATTGCTATACTACTTTCTTGATTGGCCTTTTGACCAATTCCCATTCCATCACTTACAACTGCAAAATAGTTATTTTGTTTTTCTCCAAATGTATAACTATCTCCTGATATATAATTAAATGAATCCTGTGCCTTTGCTACCTTTGTTACTGCACCATATCTATTTGCTTTTATTAGTTTAAATTTTATTCTTTTATTATTTATTATTTCACTATATGAAAACTTATCCCTCGCAAGCTTAAACCCTACTGATTTCGAAATTATCTTTGATATTTTATCAATATACTTTTCTATATCTCCATCAGGCTTTGCATCTATAAGTATTTCAAATTTCTCTTCCTCTGATTCTGTTACTATAATATCTTTAACAGATATATTTTTATTTTTTAACTCAGAATATATTGCCTTTTCTACATCCTCTTTAAACTCAATATCACTATAAATTTCTCCTGCTAACTCTTTTATGATTTTAGATACTCCTTCTAATTGTTCTGAAACTAACTGTCTACTTTCAAGTATTTTATTTTCCCATTTATAATTAAGCTTATATAAGTCAAATATATAATTTGCTTTCTCTATTATGTCATGATGTTTCATACATCTTTTTTTAATACTTTTAGGTAATAATTTTTCACCTATATTACCATTAAGCTCTATTATACTCATAAGATCAAAAAATGATTGATAAGTAGAATAAAAATCTTCTTCCCAACAAAATCTATAAAGAGAACAATCTTTACATACATCACAAACTATACTATCAACAAAATCAGAAATATCTTTTTGTTCTATAACATTTTCTCTTTGAGATACTTTCTTAAATGTTAAACCTAACTCTTCAAAAACAGATGAAAACTCCTTTAATCTTTTATATGTCATATCCTTTATTCTTTTTGCATATACTTTATCTACTGAATTTGTGCTTGTATTTAATATAGGAATTTTTTCTTCATACTTATATAAAATATTAATTAATATAATAAACATAATAGAAGCTAGAATAGTCTCTTTAAATCCTATACTAAATTCAGTAATTCCTCCTATATATAAAGACATAATACTGCTTCCAACAACAAAGCCTAAGCTACTTCCAATTTTACCTAACTCTTTGAATAAGCCTGATAATAATCCAGAAAGCCCCAGTGCAGATACCATTATAGGCATATTAGTTGAATTCATTGAAATTACAAGTCCTATAGTTATACCTACAGCTGCTCCCATGGAAGGTCCCTTTATATATGCAAAGGAAATAATTATCATAACTACTATGATTTCTTTTATAGACAAAGTAAAAATAGAAGCTTGTCCTATCCCAGCTACTACTAATGAAAGCATAATAGCTCCTGATATTAATTCTTCATTAGTAAAAGAATTTTCATTTAAGTTAAGTATAATACTTATACTATATGTAAATATAAATGTTAATGAAAATACAATTACCCCTTCAAAACCTATCATAACTAAATCATATAATAAATAATCGCTAAGCATAAGAAATACTAATCTTACTACTATTAATATTAAAGAAGATAATGAAGCCATTTTAAAAGTTGTTAATCTTTTATTATCCTTAATAAAATTAGAAAATAAAAAAAGGATTACTATGGGTAATAAATACTTAAAACTATTTAAACCATGTATACTAAATACTCCTAATGAGGATATTATAAAAAATATTATACTAGTTTTATTTTTAACTAATAAACTTGCTAAAAAAGCTAATCCAAAAGGTGTTAATCCATTCATAACATTAGCTCTAGAAATTAAGAAACTTATTAATATAAAGTAAATATCATAAGTCTCAATATTATATATTAATTTTTCTAATGCTAAAAATATAGTATTATGATTACTTTTTTTATTAGAACTAATTTGATTATTAATCACTTAGTACCACCATCCTTCTAATAGTTGATGTCATTGTAACAAAATATATCTAAATTATTTGTCAAGAAGGGTTGTCCTAATAAAAAAAGTTTTTGACAAGTTTAGTAATTGTTTTTCTTTATACATGAAATAAAGACAATTTAAATTTAAATTTAGAAAATTTATTTTCTTTGTAGCATCTTTAATACTGTAAATCATTACTATCGACAAAAATATTATTAGTTAAAAATATTTAAATCTAATATTAAAAAATGACAAAAAAAAATTAAAAACCGGAAAAATCCGGTTTTATAATTATTATTAGCGTTTATTTGAACTATTACTTTTCTTTGCATCTCTATTTTGAATCTGACTTTGTCTTTCATTACTATCTTTTAAAAATAATGACATTTTATCTTCAAATGACATACGTTTTTGTTTTTTGTCATTAGGGTTATTTGACCAATCAATTTCCCTTGGTTGTTTTTTGCTCTTTTTAGGTTTTGCCTGTCTGATAGATAAACTTATTTTACCTTCTTTATCTATTGATAAAACTTTAACCTTTACTTTTTGATTCTTTTTTAGATAGTTATTAATGTCATTAACAAAATCGTGTGATACCTCTGAAATATGAACTAATCCATTTTTACCTTCTGGTAGTTGAACAAATGCACCAAAATTTGTGATTCCAGTTACTGTACCTTCAACTACATTACCAACTTTAACGGGCATAAAATAAATACTCCTCCTTTTAATTAATCTATCGAATGATTAAAGTATATATTATAATTAGCAAATTGTCAATATAAGCAGAAAACTTATATGTATTTACCAAAATAAGAATATCATTCCTCAGTAAAATTATTCTTTTCTTCTTTATCTTCTTTATTTTTATCTATATAAATTATTTCATTCGGCTTAACCATTTTTAACTCTTTTCTTGCAATTTTTTCAATAAATTCAAGGGAATTTACCTTTTCTAATTGTTTTTCTATATCACTTATTTCCTTGTTGAGTTCTTTAACTTCTTGTTGTTTCTTTGTATTCTTTTTTTCTAAGGAATTTATGGTCATCTCTTGTTTTATAAAAACAGTTCCTAAATATATTATTAAAGCCAAAAATAAAACATATCTTAATTTAAATTTCTTTTTTTTCATAATAATCATCCCTTTAATCGTATGTATATAATAGTTTCTATTCTTTAGTGAAAAATCCTTTTATCATTTTTTAAATATTATTGATTTAGTATGTTTCTTTATATCATAAAAAATTCTTGATGGCAATTTTAAAAATTTCCTTAATCTTTTTACCTTATTACCTATATAAGTTTTTACTTTTTTATAAGGAGTATAAATATAAGATTTAATTTTTTTAAAGGGAAATAACATAATATTAAAAATAATTTTAATTCCTCTAAATAAGTATCTTAATATTTTAACTAAAGTAGTAATTACAAGTTTACTTAAAAGTTTATTATATATAATAGCACCACTTATAAAACCTAGAAATACAAATCCCCTTACTTCTCCGAAATTACTAAAAAAAAGAATAAATAGAGCTATTAACGATACTAAAATCCAAAATATTAAATCCTCTATAAAGCTTACAATTTTTCTAGGTTCTGAGAAATATCTAAATATTCTATATATATCATAAATAAATCCTATTATTATTCCACCATATAAAGTGGCAAAAAATATATAGACTTGACCTTCAACCGAACTGGCCATTTAACCACCTCAAATCATTTTTAAAATTAAAACCAATGGTTAAAACCATCGGCTTATTTAAACATCTTTTTTAATAATCCTGAGTTTTTAGATTTTGATGTTTGACTTTTACTATATTCTATTAGGTTTATAGTACCTTCTATCTTTACATTTCCATCATCTAGATTTAATTTGCTTATGTTTAAAGATTCTCCCTTTATAGTCATTAAGCCTTTTACGGTAGCAACTACTATTGTGTTATCATCAAAACTATCAACATGCTCTACACCAGATATACTAAGTTTCTCTCTATTTTCCATTATAATACTTTGGTTTGTATTAGTTGTTTTACTTTCTTCCATGCTACTACCCCCTTTTACCCTTTATGTTTAAAGAATATGTATTTTCTCTATAGTTTATGACTGGTTAAAAAAAATACTCTCCCAGAAGGGAAAGTATTTTTTAATTTATTACTTTATATAATTCTTGAGCTTTTTTCTTAGGTACGTGATCTGATATTTCTAACACTTCTACTTTCATATTACTGTTGCCAAAATTTATTTCTATTATATCTCCTACAAAAACATCAGTCCCTGGCTTAGATACCTTACCATTTACACTTACTCTTCCTTTTTCACAAGCTTCTTTAGCAACAGGACGTCTCTTTATGATTCTTGCATTTTTTAAAAACTTATCAATTCTCATATTTATCCCCCTAATTCTAATATAAAAAAATCAGGTCCTAGACCTGATTTTTTTTATTTATTGTTTACTGTTTCTTTTAATGTTTTTCCAGCTTTAAATACTGGTGCTTTTGATGCTGGTATCATTATTTTTTCTTCAGGATTTCTAGGATTTCTTCCTTCTCTAGCTTTTCTATGTCTTACTTCGAAAGTTCCGAATCCTACTAATTGTACCTTTTCTTCCTTTACTAATGATTCTTCAACACTTTTCATGAAACCATTTAATGCACTTTCTGCATCCTTTTTAGTTAATCCACTTTTTTCTGCTATACTTGCAACTAATTCTGATTTGTTCACAATAATTACCTCCTTGATATTTAAATAATTAAAAAGTATTACGTTATTAGCTAATTCTAGGTTTTTTTCTAAATTCCTTCTTTTAAAACATTATTTTTCATCTTTTTTAATATTTTTATGTAGCTTTGCCACATTCCAAAGTTCATCCATTTCTTTTAGATTCATATCTTTAAGGTCTTTACCTAGTTCAATGCTTCTTTTTTCTATGAAACTAAATCTTTTGATAAACTTATCAATGGTCTTGTTTAGAGCTATTTCTGGATTGATATTTAAAAACCTACTTACATTAACAATAGAAAATAATAAATCTCCTAGTTCCTCTTCTATATTTTCTTTGTCATCACCTCTGTATACTTCTTCAAATTCAGTTAACTCTTCTTTCACTTTTTCAAATGCATCTTTTATATCATTCCAATCAAAACCTACATTAGCAGCTTTTTTCTGTATTTTATAACTTCTGCTTAAAGTAGTCAAGCTTTTTGGTATATCTGTAAGTCTTTGTGTATAAGTTTTAATATCTTTTTCCTTATCTTTCATACTATCCCAATTTAAATTAGCCTCATCCACATCCTTAGCTACTAAATTACTAAATACGTGGGGATGTCTATATATAAGCTTCTCACTTATCCTAGTAATAACATCATATATATTAAAGTACCCTTCTTCATTTGCAATAATACTATGAAATACAACCTGTAGTAATAAATCACCTAATTCTTCGACTAAGTTATCGATATCATCATTATCTATTGCATCCACAACTTCATAGGCTTCTTCTAATACAAACTCTCTTAAGGTTTTATGGGTTTGTTTCATATCCCATGGACATCCGTCCTTATTCCTTAATCTTTCCATAATATTAACTAAATTATTCATATTATAACAAATTCTTTTATCATTTTCCATTTTAGGTATATATATATATGTTACATGATTATACCCATCAATTCTATCTAGTTTATATATCGGAACCTTTATTACCTTTTCTTTCTCTTTAAAACCTGGTGAAATTATTACAAAGACCTCATAATCATCACCATAAACATCGGTTAACTGAATTTTTACTTCTGAGGCTATAAACTTATTATAAACCTGGGATATAATATTATTACCATTGATATCGACTAATTTATTCGAGAAGTTTAGCCCATTTATTATTTTAGTACCATTAATAAGATCTTCTTTTAAAAGCTTTGAAATAGGCTCAATAAAACTTTGACTTGAAATTATATCAACTTCAAGGTTTTCTTTTGTATCTAACTTTAAAAGTTTATTAGTAATTTCATCTCCAGATAAAGGATTACCTGGTACACAATAGTTAATGATATCATACTTTTTCGCTTTTTTCACTAGGTCACTAGTAATAAAGCCATAAACTTTATCAAAACTCTCCTTATCTTCATATACATAATCATATGAATTATAGTTTATATTGTTTTCTTTTAGATACTTAACAACTGGATGCTTTTTAGTTCTTAGATATAAATTTTCACCTTTTTTTAATATTTTAAAAGCATCTACCGTCATCGACCCAATATCTCCAGGTCCTAGACCCACTATATTAATCTTTGACATAAAACCCCTCCTAATTATGCTTTAACTAAACCAAACCTTTCTAGAATTTGTGATATCTTCTCTCCAGCAGGTAAAAGCATTAAATCCCTTTTTGTAACAGAACCAGTAATAAATAAAGTAGTAAAATAAACCACTATACCTATAAAAACTGCAATTATAGTAACAATTCTCTTATCTAAAAAGTTTACTAAATAGTATTTACTTAAAAAAACTATAATAGCCATTATCCCTGAAGAAACAAAGGGTTTTATTATAATATTTTTAATAGAAAAATCTGTTTTTGTATATTTAATTACTGCAATAAAGTCTAACAAAGCAGCTACCATATATGTAGCTACTGTACTTATAGCAGCCCCTTTTATGTTTATAGATGGAATAGATAATAATATGAAAGATAAAACTATTTTCACTATAGCTCCAATTCCTAAGTTTCTAACTGCTATACTAGGTTTACCTAATCCTTGTAATATAGCTGTTAGTGTTTGTACTAAAGTTAGAAATATTACACCAATACCAGCTACTCTTAAGATACTTCCTACACTTTTAATAGTATCTAAAGAATTTTCATAATAAATTAATCCGATAACATCTGTTGATAATACAAATATCCCAAGACCAGCCGGTAACCCCATTAAAAGAGTCATCCTCACTGCAGACCTTGTAATTCTTTTTATCTGATTATTATCTTTTTTAGCATAGTAATCAGATATCAAAGGTACTATACTCATCATAAGTGCTACAGAAAAGGTTTGAGTGAAGTTTATTACAGTTTGTGCCATACTTATTTGACCAATAAAATCTGGAGCTTCATTTCTTGATATCCCTGCTAAAATTATCCTTTTAGGAATCAATGCAGAATCAATAAAATTTAATGCAGGTATTATTAAAGCACCAACTGTCAGTGGTAAAGCTATACTTATAATCCTTTTAACTATTGTTTTAGTTTCTTCTAGTTCACATTCTAACCCTTCATTAAGTTCAAGTTTAATTTCATTTCGACTTTTAAAATAAACTCCTATAATCAAAATAGTAGCAGCTATCGCTCCTGCAGAGGTTCCAAAGGATGCCCCCCCGGCTGCAATATCAAGACCTTTTCCTAATAAAATATAAGTTAAATAAAGTCCCACTAAAACCCTAATAAATTGTTCTACTATTTGACTTAAAGCTGTAGGTACCATCGTTTTTCTTCCTTGAAAATATCCTCTAAAAGCAGACATTATTGGTACAAAAAATAGGGCAGGAACTAAAGCAATTGTAGCATAATATGCATTAGGATTATCTAAAGCATTTAATAAAGGTTTCGCTCCAAAATATACTAAAGATGCACTTAAAAAGCCAGCAGTAGCTAATATTACTAAAGCTAATTTAAAAACTCTATGGGCACCTTTATAATCTTTAAGTGCTCTCTTTTCTGATACCAATTTTGCGACTGCTACATTTATCCCGGAAGATGAAATTGCAAATAATATTGTATAAATATAAAAAGACTGTGCTATATATCCACTACCTCTATCCTTTAATAAATTAGCGATAGGTATTCTATATAAAAGTCCCATTACCTTTACTAATATACCAGCTACACTTAGTACTATAGCCCCTTTAAAAAAATCTTTTTTACTCATATAATTCTCCTTATTCTATTAACCCTTTAACAATCCAAAGGATTTTAATATTTTAGATATTTTTTTACCCGCTGGAATTAGTTTGAAGTCATTTTCTGTTACAGCTCCTGTAATCAGTAAAGATAAACCATAAATTATACCTCCTAATAATACACTAATTATTGTAGTTACTTTACTAGTAAGATAATAACTTAAATAATTATGGCTATATTTTACTATTATTGTCATTATGGAGACTGAAATAACAGGTTTAACAAAAATATTTATAAAACTAAAATGTGTTTTTGTATGTCTTCTTACTTCGATTAAATTAAGTATAGAAGCTATAAGGTATGCAACAATAGTACTTATTGCAGCTCCCTTTATACCTATTGATTCTATACCTGTTAGTATATATGTAAGGATAACTTTTATAAGTCCTCCTATAAATAAATTCCTAACTGGTATTAATGGTTTACCTAAACCTTGTAATATTGCAGTCAATGATTGTACTAAAGTTAAAAATATTACACTAAAAGAAAGTATTTTTAAAATAGCTCCTGCACTTTCTTGAACCTCTAAAGGATTACTAAAGTATAATAGTTTTATTATAGGTGTTGCTAGAGTATATAAACCTAATGCAGCAGGTAAACCCATAAGTAATGTTACCCTAACCCCTGATTTTGTAATGCTTTTTATTTGTGAATAACTTTTTTTAGCTGAACTAGCAGATACTGCAGGTACTAAACTCATGGCAAGTGCTACAGAAAAAACCTGTGGAAAATTGATTAATGTTTGAGCAAATCCACTTAATTGTCCATATAAACTTGTCGCCTCTGCTTCACTAAAACCTATTGTTTGAAGTCTTCTTATAACTATCATAACATCAATTGTATTTAATAAAGGCACAACAGATGCCCCTATAGTAATTGGAATAGCTATAGATAAAATTCTTTTGATTATATTAGATATTTTCTCCTTTTTATAATAGGATGAACTATCAAGTTCAACTTTTATAAACTTTCTCTTTTTAAAGTATATCACAATCATTGTAAAAGTTCCTATTACAGCACCTACAGAAGCTCCAAAAGAAGCTCCGCCTGCTGCCATAGGTAGTCCTTTTTTAAGTAAAATAATGGTTAAACTAAGCCCAGATACAACTCTAAAAAGCTGTTCTAACACTTGAGATATAGCCGTTGGTACCATTGTCTGTCTTCCTTGAAAATATCCTCTAAAAGCAGACATTATAGGAACAAATAATAATGCAGGGGTTAAAGCAATCATAGAATAATAGGCATTAGTACTTCCTATCTTTTCAACTATAAAACTAGCATTAAAAAATACTATTAAAGAAGTTAATATACCTCCTAATATTAAGCCTAAAAATGATACCTGAAAAACCTTTTGAGCTCCTTTATAATCCCCTAAAGCTCTTTTTTCTGATACTAATTTTGCTATAGCTAAAGGTATGCCCGAAGTAGATATAGCAAACATTAAATTATACAAAGGATATGAGGCTTGATAATACCCCATACCTTCATCTCCAATTATATTACCTAAAGGGATCCTATAAAAGGCACCTAAGACCTTTACACATATCCCTGCTATACCTAATATTGCAGCTCCCTTTAAAAAATCATTTCTACTCATATATATCCTCCCAGGATAAGTTTTCAAATTAACCAATACTCTCATTATATCAAAAACAAATCCCATAATAAATACTATTTCAAATGTTTGTTGTTAAATTTAACCATAAATAAAAAGCCCCCATGGGGGCTTTTTAAGACTTTACTTTAATGTTGCATCTGTTTAGATAAAAATCCTGCTGTAGTTTCTGATAATTTAATCTCTAATTCATCCATTTTAACATCGGATTCTTTAGATATTAATATTACAGCCCCTATAGGGTCTCCTTGGGTTACAATAGGTGCTATTACTTCACTCGTATAGGCATCTGGGTTTAATTCATCAGAAACAACTCTGATAGGTTTGCTATTGCCAGAAGCTAAATAGGTTTCTTTACTTTCCATTATTTTTTCAAGCTCTGGACTAACTCTTTTTTCTAGATAATCCTTTTTAGAACCACCAGATACAGCAACAACACTATCCCTGTCACTTATAACACAAATATGTCCAGTAGTTTCATTTAATGATTCTGCAAACTCATTAGCAAATTCACTTAATTCTCCTATTGGTGAGTATTTCTTAAGTATAACTTCGCCTTCTCTATCTGTAAATATCTCTAATGGATCACCTTCTCTTATCCTAAGGGTTCTTCTTATTTCCTTTGGTATTACTACTCTTCCTAGATCATCAATTCTTCTAACTATTCCAGTAGCTTTCACTTTGTTCCCTCCCTATCAAATATTAAAGAAAAAATCATTGTGTACTTATTATTTTACTATTGTGATTATTTTATGCATTGTTGGTAAAATGTAATATTTTTTTTAAAAAAATAAAACCGTGGATATCTCCACGGTTATTCTTCCTTATTATCTTCTTTTTTATTCTCTTTTTTATTTTCTTCAGACTTATCTTTAGCTTCTTTATCAAAATCAATTAATTTTTCAACTTCAGCTTCTTCTCTATATTTCTTTACATTTTCAGTAAATTTGTTATTTTTTAAATCATCTTTTACTTCTTCTTTATTATCTTCTAAAGTAACTTTTTTATCTTCAACCTTTATAATATGATAACCATATTGTGTCTTAACAGGTTTACTTACTTCACCTTCTTTAAGATTAAAGGCAGTTTCTTCAAATTCAGGAAGCATTCTTCCTTTAGTAAAGTAACCTAAATCTCCTCCATTAGGTGCAGAAGGTCCTGTTGATTTTTCTTTTGCAAGTTCAATAAAATCAGATCCATTATCTAACTTATCTTTAATTTCTTTAGCTTCTTTTTCAGTTTTTACTAGGATATGTCTTGCTCTAACCTTATCAAACTTATCTCTAGTTCTCATATAGTATTCTTTAGCTTCATTATCGGATATTTCTATTGACTCATCCATTAACTTAGAAATTACCATACCTTTTTTATAAATACTTTTAAAATACTCTTCATTAATTCCTAATTTCTCTAAATAGTCATTGAAATTCTTTATATCTTCTTCACTACCTTTAAGCTTTTCAATTTCTTTATTTAGCTCTTCATCGGTAACTTCAATACCTTTTTTTTCTGCCTTTTGAATTAATATCTCTTGTGTTATAAGCTCTTCTAAAGCCATTTCTCTAAGTTGGTCTTCATAAGTTTTACCTCCACCTGCGTCTGTATCCCACATATCTGGAGCTATGTTCTGTGTCATTTCTGCACTTTTCTTTTGATAATTTACATAATCCTCTAATTCTGTTTTTGATATTATCTCTCCATTAACCTTTGCCACAGCATTTTTAGCTTTTTCATTATTACATCCTGTCAAAGCAGTTGTTGCTATTAACAAAAAGGCTATAGAAAGTAATAGAAACCTTTTTAATCTCATTAATTTCATCCTCTCTCTATATACTTTACCTTCTAACTTCCATTTCATTATATATTAATTTATTTTTTATTAAAATAGCTTATTTTTTTAACTACATCCTCTACCTCGGATAATATGCCGTTTTGAGTACTTTTATTAAGTTTATATTTCAAAACAGGTTTATTAGATAAATCAAAAGTCATTCGCCTTCTATATCGACGATTTAATTCATCTATAAGCTCTGGTGTTATTCCTATTGCGTCTTCTAATTGTATACTAACAAATCTATCATTTTGTGTTAAAGAAACAATTTTATGTTTTTTACATATTGATTTAACCTTTGAAATTCTTAAAAGATTATTAACTTCCTTAGGTATATCTCCAAACCTATCAATAAGTTCTTCAACAACATCCGAATATTCTTCATCATTCTCTATAGTAGATATCTTTTTATACATCTCTACTTTAAGTTCTTCATTTGATATATATGATTTAGGAATAAAACCATCTACATTTAATTCTATTGTAGTATCAACTTCTATTTCTTCTTTATCTCCCTTAAGCTTTTTAACTGTTTCTTCTAAATACTTAACATATAAGTCATAACCAATTGAAGCCATATGACCATGTTGTTCAGCCCCTAATAAATTTCCTGCTCCCCTAATTTCTAAATCTCTCATGGCAATTTTAAATCCTGATCCAAATTCAGTAAATTCCTTAATAGCCTTTAATCTTTTTTCTGCTACCTCTTTTAAAACCTTATCCTTTTCATACATAAAATATGAAAAAGCTATTCTATTAGACCTACCTACTCTTCCTCTTAGCTGATAAAGTTGTGATAAACCCATTTTATCAGAGTCATATATTATCATAGTATTAACATTAGGAATATCTAACCCAGTCTCTATTATTGTAGTACATACTAAACAATCATATTCTTTATTTAAAAAGTCTATCATTACTTTTTCAAGTTCTCTTTCACTCATTTGACCATGACCTACTGCTATTTTAGCCTCAGGAACTAGTTTTTTGAGTTTACTTGCCATTTTTTTAATTCCTCTTACCCTATTAAAAACAAAGTAAATTTGGCCATTTCTCTTTAATTCCTTAACTAAAGCATCCCTAACTAATTGTTCATTATATTCTAATACATAGGTTTGTATAGGATATCTCTCTTCTGGAGGCTGTTCAATAACACTCATATCCCTTACACCAATTAAAGACATATGTAGTGTTCTTGGGATTGGTGTTGCTGTAAGAGTTAAAACATCAATAGATTCTTTTAGCTCCTTTAAAGTCTCCTTATGTTTTACACCAAATCTTTGTTCCTCATCTACAATTAACAAGCCTAAATTCTTAAATTTAACATCCTTTGATAATAATCTATGAGTTCCTACCACAATATCTAAATTTCCGCTTCTTAAATTTCCTATTATTCTTTTCTGCTGACCTGGGGTTCTAAACCTACTTAACATTTCCCCTTTTATAGGAAATTCACTAAACCTATCCATAATGGTATTAAAATGTTGTTGTGCAAGTATAGTTGTAGGTACTAATATTGCTACTTGTTTACCATCCATTACTGCTTTAAAAGCAGCTCTTAAAGCTACTTCTGTTTTCCCATAACCTACATCTCCACATAACAATCTATCCATAGGTCTTGGCTTTTCCATATCCCTTTTAATCTCATCAATACATTTTATTTGGTCTGGAGTCTCTTCATAGGGAAAAGAATCTTCAAATTCCTTTTGCCATGGTTGGTCCTTAGAAAAAGCATAGCCTTTAGCACTATGTCTTTTTGCATATAATTTTAAAAGATCTTTAGCCATATCTTCTATAGCCTTTTTAACTTTACGTTTTGTTTTATTCCATTCGCCACTTCCTAATTTGTTAACCTTAGGCTTTATTGTATCTTTTCCTATATACTTTTGTATTAAATCCATTTGATCTACTGGAATATAAAGCATATCCCGTCCTGAATATTTTACACTTAAATAATCCTTTTTTACATCTTGAACCTTAAGTTTTTCTATACCCACATACTTACCTATACCATGGTTTTCATGTACTACATAATCTCCTACCTTTAAATCAGAAAAAGAGTTTATCTTTTTACTATCTTTCCTTGCCTTTCTTTGTCTTTTTTTCTTATAGGTCCCAAATATCTCTTTATCACTTATAATTGCAAATTTAATGTTTGGATATTCAAAGCCCTTGCTTATAGTTCCAGAAGTAACGACAACTTGACTTGATTTTACTTCTCTATCCTTATCTAAAACAAAACTTGCATCTATTTTTCTATCCATTAAACTTTTAACTAGTCTTTTTCCTCTATCTTCAGTTCCTGAAAGTATTATTACTTTATAACCTTTATATTTAAGATCATCTAACTCCTTTTTAAGTAAATCTATTTTATTATGAAAACCCTGCATACTTTTTGTAACCATATTTATAATAGCTTTAGGTTTAAATAAAGGACTATTTTTCAAAAGAGCCGTCGTTGTAATACACATTTTTTCTTTCATTTCATTGGCTATATCTTCATATAGGAAGTTTATATCTTGTTGTTTATTTAAAACTTCCCCACTTTCAAAAAGGTCTGTAAATTTTATTAAAAAATCTTTGTTTATTTCCTCTATGCTCCCATTGATTCTTTTTGGCTCATCTATAATTAATACTGCATCATCTTTTAAATACTTTAAAAGACTTGTAAATTTATCAGGTAAATAAGGTATTAATGCAGTATCATTTTCAAGATTTAAATTTCTATTTATTCTTTCTATATAAAATTCAAATTTATTCTTAAGCTTTCTAGCTATTTCTTCCTCTTTATTATCATTAAGTTTCTTAACTGTTTTTTCTAAATCATTTTTTATATTATTTATTAATATATCTCTATCATCTTCTTCAATAAGCACTTCTTTTACAGGCGAAATATTTACCTTAGTTAAATTTTTAATAGACCTTTGATTCGTTATATCAAAACTTCTTATGGAATCAATTTCATTATCAAATAATTCTATCCTAAAGGGATGTTCACTCATTATAGGAAATATATCAATTATTCCACCCCTTATACTAAATTGACCCTTACCCTCTATCATATCTACTCTTTCATAACCTTGAATTATAAAGCTATTTGTAACTTTATCTAAATCTATTTCTTCCCCAAATTCAATTGTCATAGTATGTTTTTTATAAGCATTCTTATTAATAACTTTATTTATTATCGCCTCTATAGAAGAAACTATTATAACAGTTTCTTCTTTTGTTAATCTATCGATTACCTTAATCCTTTGATTTGTTATCTCATGACTATAGGCATCTACATCATAAAAAACTAACTGTCTTGCCGGATATAACTCAACATTCCCTCTAGAAAATAGTTTTATATCCTCGATAATTTTTTTTGCCCTTAGCTCATCATGAGTTATTAATAATATTTGTTTATTTAAATCATTGTTTATACCTGATACAATATGGGCTATACTTTCTTCTGATAATCCATGAACTGATAAGGGGGATACTTTGTTTTCTATATCATTTATTATTTTTTTATAGGGTTTAAGATTTTTTAAATTATCTAAAAACATATTATTAGACAATGAAATCAACTCCTTAATTAAACCATCATAAGCCCAGGTTTTTAAACCTGGGCTATTATTATAAGTTTATCCATTATATAGATTCATAGCTTTTTCTATATCATTTTTAATTATTTCTTCGACTGCTTTTGCCGCATTTAATATAGTTTCATCCACAACTTCCCGTTCTTCTTTGTTAAATCCACTTAAAACATGGCTGATAAGTCCCTTTTCACCGGGTTTTCCTATACCTATTCTAACTCTTGGAAAATTATCATCCTTTAAATGATATATAACTGATTTCATACCATTATGACTTCCAGCGCTTCCTTTTTTTCTTATTCTTAAAGAACCAGTATCTATATCTATATCATCATATATTATAATTATATTCTCTATAGGAAGCTTGTAAAAACTATAAATATCTTTAACAGATTCTCCACTATTATTCATATATGTTTGTGGTTTTACTAATAAAACCTTCTTATTATCTATAAAAACCTCTCCACATACTGACTTATGTTTGATTTTACTTAATTTAACATTATGCCTTTCGGCTAGACAATCTATAGTATTAAATCCCACATTATGCTTTGTATCAGTATATTTTTTACCAGGGTTTCCAAGTCCTATTACTGCAAACAAATAGCTCAACTCCTCGATTAAGTTATTTTAGTCAAATAACTTACTTACTGATTCATTTTCATATATTCTTTTTATAGCTTCTGCAAATAATGGAGCAACAGAAACTTGTTCAATTTTATCTATATTCTTTTCTTCATCTAGAGGTATAGTATCCGTAACTACTAACTTTTCTATTACTGAATTTTCTATTCTCTCAATAGCTGGTCCTGATAACACTGCATGGGTACAACTTGCATAAACATTTAAAGCTCCAAAATCTTTTAATACCTCAGCTGCCTTTGTCATTGAACCTGCTGTGTCTATAATATCATCTACTATAATAACATTTTTATCTTTTATATCTCCTATTACATTCATTACTTCTGAAACATTAGCCTTTGGTCTTCTCTTTTCAATTATTGCTATAGGAAGGTCTAAAAGGTTTGCAAAGTTTCTAGCTCTTCTTACTCCACCAATATCTGGGGATACAATAACTGTTTCTTTAAGATCCATTTTTTCAAAATATTCAGCTAGTATTGGAACTCCTAATAAGTGATCTACTGGAATATCAAAATAACCCTGAAGTTGGGCTGCGTGTAGATCCATACTTACAACTCTATCTGCTCCTGCACTTGTTAAGATGTCTGCTACTAATTTTGATGTGATTGGATCACGGGCTTTAGTTTTTCTATCCTGTCTAGCGTATCCATAGTAAGGTATAACTGCATTTATTCTACCTGCTGATGCTCTTTTAAGTCCATCAATCATGATAAGTAATTCCATTAAATTCTCATTTACTGGAGGGCAAGTTGGTTGTATAACAAATACATCTGCTCCCCTTACAGTTTGATTAATATTTACAGCAATTTCACCATCACTAAACCTATCTACTGTTCCATCACCTAAATTAAGGCCCACTTCCTTACATATTTTTTCAGCTAATTTCTTGTTTGAATTACCTGAAAAAATCTTAATGTCTCTTTTCATGATATTCATTAGTTATTCCTCCTAAAAGTTATTTATTATTTTTTTCAACCCATCCTTCTTTATTAACTTGTCTTGCTCTAGCTATAGACAGGTCTCCTTTATTTACTTCTTTAGTTATTGTACTTCCTGCAGCTATGTATCCCTTTTCATTTACAATAACAGGGGCAACTAAGTTTGAATTACTCCCTATAAATGCATTATCCTTTACTATTGTCTTATGCTTATTTTTTCCATCATAATTTACAAATACAACGCCACATCCAATGTTTACGTTTTTGCCAACCTCAGCATCACCTATATATGCTAAATGTGAAGCCTTCGAATTATTCCCTATTATAGAATTTTTAACCTCAACAAAATCTCCTATTTTAACATTTTTACCAATATGACTATTAGGTCTTAAATATGCATATGGCCCTACTTTTGTAAAATCATCAATAAAACTTTCTATGATTGTCGATGATTTTACATGTACTTCATTTTTAATAGTACTATTTTGTATTTTTGAGTTACTATCTATTATACAATCTTCTCCTACTTTAGAATCACCTTCAATAACTACCCCTGGATATATTATGGTATCTCTTCCTATACTTACATTCTTTTCAATATAAGTATTTTCAGGATCTATAAAGGTAACTCCTTCCTTCATAAATTTTAAATTTATCCTATTTCTCATAACTTTTTCTGCTTGTGCTAACTGTACTCTAGAATTAACACCCATTATTTCTGTATTATCATTAAGTTTATATCCGCCTACTTTTTCTTTATCGTTATTTAAAATTTCTATTGCATCGGTTATATAATATTCATTCTGAACATTATCATTATTTAGTCTATCTAAAATGTCTAAAAGATATTTACCTTCAAAACAATAAATTCCTGAATTTATTTCTTTTATTAATCTTTGTTCCTTTGTTGCATCTTTTTGTTCTACTATCTTAGTTACATTTTCTAAACTATCCCTAATAATCCTACCATAACCTGTAGGATTTTCAAAATCAGCTGTTAATACAGTAGCTTTATATCCTCCGCTTTTATGATGATTATAAAGATTTGTTAACGTTTCACCCGTTATCAGTGGTGTATCTCCTGTTAGAACTATTACCTGATCATCTTCTTTAATATGTTCCCGTGCCTGCATAACAGCATATCCTGTACCATAGGGCATATTCTCACCTATAGGTTGAGTTTCAAATTTTGTAGATTTATCTTCTATTGAGTTAATAACTTTATCTTTTCCGTGCCCGACAATAACTACATTAGATTCACAATTAGAATTTTTAGCAGCATCTACAACATAATTAACCATAGACTTACCACATATTTTATGTACAACTTTCGGTAATTTTGATTTCATTCTAGTTCCTTCTCCTGCAGCTAATATAACAGAAATTAACATAAAAACACCTCTCAATATTTTATCCTTCAACATTTTATCATTAATAGTCGAAATTTTAAAACCTTTATTTTAATTATCTAATATTACATCTTTTAGCTTTACTAATCCTTAGTATTGACTCTATTATATATTTTATCTTAAAAAGATATTTTAAACAATAAAAAAGGAGCTTTAAGCTCCTTTTTTTTATTTAACATATTTATGTTTCATCACTTTCAGTTTCATTTAATTCTTCTAATTCTTTATTATATTCTTCAAACACCGCTTCTTGTATCTTGTTTCTAGTCTCTGAATTAATAGGATGTGCTATATCCCTAAACTCTCCATCGGGCATCTTTCTACTTGGCATTGCGATAAATAACCCCGTTTGCCCTTCAATTATTTTAATATCATGAACTACGAATTCATCATCAAAAGTAACAGAAACTATAGCTTTCATTTTCCCTTCACTATTTATTTTTCTTATTCTGACATCTGTAACCTTCATAGTTTCACCACCTTCCGCCAAAGCTCTGATGTGCTTTAAAGAATATATTCTTCATTTTTTAGAAAATTCCTTCTTTTTTAGATAAAAATATTAATTTTTTTTAATATAGCATTTAATAAATTTTAATTTAGAAAAAATTTAACTTTATTAGGTTAATATTACTCTAAATTAGGTTCAATATTAATATTTTCTTCCCTTTCATCAAGACCTTTTAAATTAAGTAAAGATATATAATCATTTACTAACTTATCCTCTGGCTTTTCAGTAGTTATAAAAACTCCCATTCCAACAACATCTGCTTTAAATTCTTTCATCATATCCTTCATACCCTTAGCAGTACCTCCTGCCTTCATAAAGTCATCTACTACTAATACTTTACTTTCTTCTTTCATAGCTCTTCTTGATAAAGACATTGTTTGAATTTTTCCTGTAGAACCTGAAACATAATTTATATTAACTGTAGGTCCTTCAGTAACTTTACTATTACTTCTTATAATAACTAAAGGTACATTTAAAACCCTTGCAGTTTCTAAACCGATTGGTATACCCTTTGTTTCAACAGTAACAACATAATCAATATTTTTATCTTTAAATTTAGTGGCAAAAATTTTACCTATATTATATACAGTATCCGGACTATATAATATATCTGTCATATATATAAATCCACCGGGTATAACTCTATTTTTTTCCTTTATCTTATCACAAATACTATAAAGAAAATTATTTATCTGTTTATCTGTCATTAAAGGTATAAACTTCACCCCGCCTGCTGCTCCTGAAATTGTTTTAATTTCTCCTAATTCAAGTTTATTAACTAATTTCTTTACTATTACAATATCTTCACTTATTGTTGACTTTGCTGCATTAAAAAGCTCTGTAAAGTAATTATAAGTAAAAACCTTATTAGGTTTATCTGTTAGTATTTTCATCAATGCTCCTATTCTTTCATTTCTTTTAAATTTATTCACTTAACCACTCCTAAATCCGAATAATATACTTATTATATTTAATTTTATTCGTTATTGAAGAAATAATCAACCCTTTATAGTGTTTTTCTTTTTAATGAATTTTTATTATGATATAATCATCAAGTAACAAAACTTTATAAATAGGATATAATAATAATAAAAATGGAAATAGTGGTAATAATATGAATAACCCTTGAGAGGAGGTTTAAAATGTCTTTAGATATAACAAACTTAAGCCATATCCACTTTATAGGTATAGGTGGAATAAGTATGAGTGCTTTAGCTGAAATTATGATTACTAAAAAATATAAAGTAACAGGTTCAGATGTGAAAGATTCTCCCCTTGTAAATAAACTAAAAAATAAGGGTGTAAAAATTTTTATAGGTCATGATGCTAAAAATATTAAAGGTGCTGATTTAGTAGTATACACTTCAGCTATAGGAGAAGATAATCCTGAATTTGTAGCTGCTACTAAAAATAATATTAAACTTATGGATAGAGCTACCTTTCTTGGACAATTAATGAAAGAATATAAAAACTCCATTGCAGTTTCAGGAACCCACGGTAAAACAACCACTACAGGTATGATAGCAACTATAATCAATGATTCATTTAAAAACGCTACAATGCTAGTAGGGGGAGAATTAGATGCAATTGGAGGGAATATAAAAATAGGTGGAAATGACTTAATATTAACTGAAGCCTGTGAATATAAAGGTAATTTTTTAAAATTTCTTCCTAACATAGGTATTATTTTAAATATTGAAGAGGATCATTTAGATTATTTTAAAGATATTGATCATATCAAAGATACTTTTACTAATTTTTCTAATTTACTTCCAGAGGATGGGTATTTAATAATAAATAATGATGATAACAATACTCATGGGATAATTAATTCTAGTACTAGTAATGTATTAGCCTTTGGCATGGATAATAAAAGTGATTATATGGCTAAGAATATTACTTTTAATAAAAATGGTTTTCCTACGTATACCCTCGTTACTGAAAATGGAGAATATGATGTTAATTTAAATGTAGTTGGACTTCATAATATATATAATTCATTAGCTGCAATAGCATCTTGCGATATTTTAGATATACCTACTGAGAAAATAATAAATTCATTAAAATCATTTAAAGGTACCCATAGAAGACAAGAACATAAGGGTAATATTAACGGCATAGAAATAATAGATGATTATGCCCATCATCCTACAGAAATAAAGGCTACTTTAAAAGCATTAGGAAATATTAATTATAATAATATATGGTGTGTATTCCAACCCCATACATATACAAGAACAAAAGCATTATTAGATGAATTTAGCACCTCATTTGAAAATGTAGATAAACTTATAATAACAGATATCTACGCTGCTAGGGAGAAGGATAATGGCTTAGTTCATTCTACAGATCTTGTAGATAAACTTAAAAGTGAAAATGTAGATGCTATATATATAAGTGCCTTTTCAGACATTAAAAACTATTTATTAGAAAAAGTACAGCCTGGGGATTTAATAGTAACTATGGGGGCTGGCAGCATATATAAAGTTGGTGAAATGGTTTTAAATAGTCATAACAAAATTAAAGCAGAAATTAGATAAAATTATAGGATTAACTGTTTTAAAAAAATATATTTTGGTTATAAATATAATATACCTTAGTCCCCACTCCCCCATAGAAAAAGCTCCCACCGTTTGGGAGCTTTTTTTTTAATTATCTTTTTTTTAATTATTATTATTTTCTTTTTCTTGCTGTACATCATATAATTTTTTAATTAACTCTTTAGTTTTATTACTATCATGATAAAAGTAAGAATATCTTGTTCCTTGTACAGTTTTATATTTAGCACTTCCTGGAAGCATATCCATTGATATATTATCCATATTCATACTAAAGCCATATCTAGCGTAGTATAGAATATCAGATAATTCCATATCAGTTCTAACTTCTTCAAAAGCTGTCTTAGCTACATTTATAATATTTAAACTCAGTGTCTTTTTCATAGCTGATTTTAAAAACTGCTGCTGTGCTTTCATTCTTCCTAAATCTCCGTCACTATATCCTGTTTTTCCATCATTACTTTTTCTAAATCTTAAAAACTTAACTGCTTCTTCTCCATCTAAAACTTGTCTTCCCTTTGGAATATCAATATAAAGAGGTTCTTTTCCCTTTGTTGTATCTTCATATACCATATGGAAAGGTACGTTTACTTCAACACCTCCAAGGGCATCAACTATTCTTTCCACCCCTTCATATCTTATACTAACATAAAAATCAATAGGCGCTCCACCTAGAATGCTTTCAACTGCTTTTTTTAAACCTTTAGTTCCACTTCTTCCATATTTAGCATTAATTTTTCTTAAATCTCCCGCATCATATCCTTTATTATGAAAATAAGTATCCCTAGGAATTGATATTAAATCTAAATGTTTATCTTCTGGATTAAAACTTGCAAAAATTATTGTATCGGTTCTAGATCCTTCTAGTCCAAGTAAAAGTATATTTACTCTCTTACTTTCCTTTACTGCCTTTTCAAATGGCGTTAAATCAGATTCATCTTTCTCTTTTTTATCCTTTTCATCATCTTGATCTACTATATTATCATCTGGATTTTTTGCCTCAGCATCGTTATAAAATTTAGTAAATACAAAAAGTCCTGAGCCTACCATTAGCATAAATGCTAAAAAAGCTATCGAAAAGACCTTTAAAAAATGTTTCATACATTACACCTCTTTCTAAACCTAAAAAAACTACTTTTTTACAAACATCTACAAATATTATATCATAATAAAACTTTATATTAAATTAAAATTATATTACAGATCATTTTCTTAATCGATTAAACATTATACCACTTAATTATTCTTTATTCAATAGTAATAATATTTTAAAGTTTCCCCAAAATACAAATTTAAAATCTTCAAAGCACAGTTAAACAAAGACTTTAGACATAATCAACTGTTGTGATTGCTTGATTTTATACAAGGGCTTAGGCATGAAATTTTCTATACCAC
>VEND01000126.1 GCA_009711765.1 Bacillota bacterium
TGTCAGAATTGTGATGGGTTAATGGAACCTATACACTACAAAAGTGTACACGGAATAACTTATAACATTGACGATTAGTGAAGAGCCAAGAATAAGCGGCGAAATCATTTAATCGCCGCCTTTTTTAATTTTCTAAATAGGAGATAGTTAAAAGATATTACAAAAAATAAAGGATGTAGTAAAAAATTGTAGAATATATAAATTTAAGGAGGTGGTTTGTATGGTAGATGATAATAAGTGTAATAATTGTAAAATGAAATCCTCTAATAAAGAAATAGATAATGAAGAAATAAATAGTCTTGTTTTAAAAACAATACTAGATTCAACTTCAGAGGGTATTTTAGTAGTTAGTAAACATAGAAAAATTATCCATGCAAATAAACCCTTTAAAAAAATGTGGAAAATTCCAGAGAGTATCTTTAAAAGTAAAAGCGATAAAAAATTGTTAGAGTATGTAAAAAGTCAGCTTATATTTCCAGAGAAATTTATATCAGAAGTAACTAAATCCTACGATTCTAACGGAGGGTATAAAGATACTATTTATTTTAATGATGGTAGGATTTTTTCTTTATATTCAAAGCCTTTAATATATGATAATAAAATTAAGGGTAGAGTGTGGAATTTTACAGATGTAACCATGGATAAAAGATATAAAAAAGCGTTAAAAGATAGAATATTATTTCAAAAAAAATTATTAAATACTATACCTTTTCCTATTTATATAAAGGATAATGAAAGTAAATTTATAGATTGTAATAATTCCTATGCTATATTTTTAGGTATAGAAAAAGAAAAGATAATAGGGAAGACAAATGAAGAATTATTTCCCAAAAAAATATGTAATAAATATGATAAAATGGATAAAAAATTAAGAGATAATGGAGGTATTCAAAGGTATAATTATATTGTGCCCCATAACGATGGAACTAATCATGACGTTTCATTTACAAATGCATTATTTAAGGATGCAGATGGAAAATGTACTGGAATAGTTGGAGTAATGACAGATATAAGTGAACAGAAAAGGATATCTAAAGCTCTTTATGAAAGTCAAGAAAGATATAGAAGATTATCTGAGGATTCTCCTGATGCTATTGTTGTTCATAAAAAAGGGAAAATAGTTTTTGTAAATAGAGAAGCTGTGAAATTGTTAGGGTTTAACCACGCTATAGATTTACATGGAAAAAATGTATTAGATTTTCTTCATGAAAATTATCACAAGAAGGGTATAAAGTTAATAGAAAGAATACATAAATATGGAGAAAGTACTCCCTTAGTTGAGCAAAAGATAGTAAGAACTGATGGAGAAATTATTGACGTAGAGTCTAAATCCACAATATTTCCCTATGGTGGAGAGATAGCTACACAAACTGTTATTAGAGATATTACAAAGCGAAAAAAAGAAGAAAAACTACGAAGAGAGACAGAAGTTAAATTAAACGAAGCCATAGAATATAATAAATTAACTACTGAATTTTTTGCAAACCTTTCCCATGAGTTTAGAACTCCTCTTAATATTATTTTAGGGGCAATTCAATTAATTGAGAGTACTTTACATAGTAGTTCTTACGAAAATAGTCATAATAGCGCCTTAAAACATATAAATATAATGAAACAAAATTGTTATAGATTACTTAGGCTTATTAATAATATGATAGATGTAACTAAATTAGGATCAGGATTTTATAATCTAAATTTTAAAAATTATAATATTATTTCAATAGTTGAGGATATTACCTTATCCGTTGCAGATTATATTAAACATAAGGATATTAATTTTATTTTCGATACAGAAGTAGAAGAATTAATAACTGCAATAGATGCAGATGCCATGGAAAGAATCATTCTTAATTTATTATCTAATAGCGTTAAATTTACTAACCCCGGGGATAAAATATCAGTTAATATTAAAACAGATACAAATCATGTTATAATAGTAGTAAAGGATTCAGGAGTGGGTATTCCTAAGGAAAAAATAGATATTATCTTTGATAGATTCAGACAAGTCGATAAGTCATTAACAAGAATTCATGAAGGTAGTGGAATAGGACTTAGTATAGTAAAATCTTTAGTAAAACTACATGATGGGAACATATCCGTTAAAAGTGAAGAGAATAAAGGAACTAAAGTTATAATTAAGTTACCAATTAAGAAAGTAAAGCATAATAAATATGATAAAGATAATTCTAATAAAGGACGTATAGAAAGAATTAATATTGAATTTTCTGATATATATTCATAGAGATTGTGGCAAGGAAACCACCGTTTTTATCTCGGTGGATGTTGACAAGATAAGAAAGGTGATATAGTGGATTTAATAAATATAAAAAATAGGTTTGAAAAGAGAACGGGAAAACCCTTAGGTATTCACGATGATTTTGCAGTATTAATACCATTAATATATATAAATAATGAATTACATCTTTTATATGAAGTAAGAGCAAAGGATTTAGACACTCAGCCAGGAGAGATATCTTTTCCAGGAGGAAAAGTAGAATATAATGAAACCTTTAAAAAAGCAGCAGTAAGAGAAACCCATGAAGAACTTAGATTATCCCCTAAAAAAATAAAAGTTCTAGGGGAACTTGATTATATGATATTACCATATAATATATCAATTTATCCCTATGTAGCTTTTTTAAATGATACTCATATTAAGGATATTAACTTTAGCGAAGATGAGGTACATAAAATATTTACAGTTCCTCTTAAATACTTACTTAAAAATAAACCTAAGGAGTATAAAGTTCATTTAAAACCAAAACCTCATAAACACTTTCCATATCATTTAATTGAAAATGGAGAAGAGTATAATTGGAGAACAGGTAATTACCCTGTATACTTTTATGAGTACGATAAATATACAATATGGGGTATTACTGCAAGAATTACTAAAAATTTTATAGATATATTAAAGAATGAAAAGATATGATTTTTATCATATCGTTTATTTTACCACTAGGAGTTTTAAATTTATAGATTAACTTACAATAAATGTTAATAAAAAGGAAATCACTAAAAATATGTTAAAATATAATAAAAGGAGGGGGTATAATGAAAAGGATAGAGATAAAAAAGTTAGATGTAAAAAGTGTATTTAAAGTATTAATTTATTTTGCATTAATACCTGGTGTAATTATGGTTTTGATAGGCTGTATAGCTACATTTATAGGGTTTATTACCCAAGAGAGTATGGCTATTTTTATAGGAGTTGGATATATGCTTATGCCAATATTATTAGTAGTTTTTTATGGAGCTTTTGGTTCATTATTTGCACTTTTATATAATGGATTATCTAATAAGTTTGGAGGGCTAGAATTATTTATTGAAGATAAATAAAAGTGACCATAGTGGTCACTTTTATAATTAAATTAAGTTTATCTGATGGTGTACCTTTTTACCTCTTCTTATCATGAGTTTTTCATTAGTGAAATCATTAACAGTTATTTCTTTTTTAAAGTCGGTAACTCTTTCATCTTCTACATATATACCACCTTGCTTAATAAGACGTCTACCTTCTCCCTTTGAAGAAATAAGTTCTAGTTCTGTTAAAAGAGTTAAAATATCCATACCATTTTCAAATTTTTCTTTTTCAATGTCAGTAGAAGGAACACTAGCTTTAGTAGCACCATTACTAAATAAAGCCTTAGCTGCCTTTTGAGCTTTTTGAGCTTCTTTTTCACCATGAATAATTTTAGTAAATTCATAAGCTAGGATTTCCTTTGCTTTATTAATTTCTTTTCCTTCTAAAGAACCAAGTCTTCTAACTTCATCCATAGGAAGGAAAGTAAGTAAAGAAAGGGCATTTTCTACATCAGCATCTTGGATATTTCTAAGGTATTGATACATATTATAAGGTGATGTTTTTTCTTTATCAATCCAGATAGCACCGGATTCTGTTTTACCCATTTTTTTACCTTCACTAGTTGTTAATAATTTAAAAGTTAAACCAAAAGCAGAATTTCCATCAACTCTTCTTATTAAGTCAACACCACCTAAAATATTTGACCATTGATCGTTTCCACCCATTTGAAGTTTACAGTCATATCTTCTATTTAGTTCTAAAAAGTCATAAGACTGCATTATCATATAGTTAAATTCTAAAAAGGATAATCCTTTTTCCATACGGGATTTAAAACATTCAGCAGTAAGCATTCTATTAACTGAAAAATGTCTTCCTATATCCCTTAAGAATGGAATATAAGTTAAGCCCTTAAGCCAATCAGCGTTATTAACAACATAGCCGTTGTCATCGTTAATATTTATAAATTTAGATAATTGTTTTTTAATACCTTCGGCATTTTCATTAATTTTTTCTTCTGTTAACATCTTACGCATTTCTGTTTTACCAGTCGGGTCTCCAACTAGAGCTGTACCTCCACCTACTAAAGCTATAGGTATATGACCTGCCTTTTGCATATGCATCATTACCATAACTTGAATAAAGTGTCCTAAATGTAAGCTATCAGCAGTAGGGTCAAATCCTATATAAAATTTTACTTTCTCCTTACTTAAAAGTTCTTTTATTTCGTCTTCGTGGGTTGCTTGTTCAATAAAACCTCTTTCTACTAATACATCATAAACATTAGACATAATTTTTCACCTCCATAAAATATAAAAAGGGCCTTTCTCGTCTAAGGACGAGAAGACCCGTGGTACCACCTTAATTTGCATCTAGAGATGCCTTAAATCACTGTAACGTGTGATAATCGCAATGCTTTCACATTGAAACTCCAGAGTGTAATTCGCCTAATTTTTAGTTACAAACTTTTCACCAACCAGTTTGCTCTCTGGAAAAACTAAAAATCGCTACTATCTCTTTCATAGTTTAATATAGTTTTTTATAATAATATTATATGTTTTCTATCATGTCAAGGGTATAATATATTATAACCAAACAACTAACGATTTAATAAATTAGTAAACTAAATTGAAAATAAGTATAATTTATTATAAAATTTAAATAATAAGTAGGATGTTACTTTTAGGAGGACAATAATGAAAAAGATTAATGATAAATTAGCAATAGCTTTTATATGCGCATTATTAGGAATTATTCTTTCAATTCAGTTTAATACAGTGGATAAGGTTGTAGGAAAGGGTTCTTTACCTACTACTAAATCAAAGGAACTTATCTCCCAAATAAAAAGTTTAAATGAAGAAAAAGAAAAACTTGCATCTAAATTAAATGAAATTGAAAGTGAAATCTTAAAAGAAGAAAAGAAAGTATCAGAAAAAAATAGATATGTAAACATATTATCTAATGAAATATTAAAATATAAAATATATGCTGGATATGAAAAAGCCCATGGCCCAGGTATTATATTTAAGTTAGATGATCCTAAAATGGAAGAAACCTATGGACAAGATATTAGCTTTTTAGTTGCTAATTATGATTATTTACTTGAAATAGTAAGTACGTTAAATGGAGCAGGGGCAGAAGGAATTTCAATTAATGGAATAAGATATACACCCTTTGCTGAAGTGTTAAAAGAGGGAAACAATATAAAATTTAATGATTATTCAATAAATCCTCCCTTTGAAATAAAGGCAGTAGGTGACCCAGAGGAACTTAAAGCTCAACTTATTAATATTGGATTAATACAGGAGTTAATGTATAAAGAGTATGAAGTTCATATAAGTAAAGAAGAAGATGTATTATTACCTAAATATAATGAAATTAAAGAATTTAAATATGCAAAACCTGTAGATAGTATATTTAATTAATAAAAAAAGTGGCCTAAGCCACTTTTTATTTTATCTTTATTTCTTTACTATTTTCCCAAAGACCGTGTAAATTACAGTAACTAATTACATGTATGCTACCTGGCTTTGTTGTTTTAAAGTTTGTAGATACAGAAGGTTTATTAAATATATTACCTTCACCATGGGCTGTAAAATTAAAAGTACCTAGCTCTATAGGAAATTTACCTTCATCGGGTATAAAGAAAACTTTAATCCAAGATATATGATGTTCCACTGTATTAGGATGAGCTATCTCATCACCTATTGAAACCTTTAATTCAACCATTTCGTCAGCTTTTATTTCATCATCAATGTGTATAATAGGAACATGCTTTTCACCTTTAAAATCTCCAGTTTGTAAATATTCTTTTATGCTTTTCACTTTAATCCCTCCAATTATTTTGTTAATAATTTTATACCCATTTAGTATATGTTAAACACAAAATATTAGATAATTTTTTAAAAATTTGTTAAAATAAGCTGTGATAAGTTTAAGTATATTGGAATAAATGAAAAAACATTTCAGTCTACAACATAGATATATCATGTTATAATAAGTATATGGAAATTAATTATAGGAAAACTAAAAACAATAATATAATTATTAAAATTATAAAATAGAAGGTAAAGTAGTAAATATTAAATAAATTTTAGGAGAGGTAAGATGTATAATTTAGAATTAATAGCAACAACAACCTTTGGATTAGAAGCTGTAGTAAAAAGAGAAGTCCAAAATTTAGGCTATAAAGACGTTAAAGTGGAAAATGGGAAGGTAACCTTTAAAGGTGACGAATCAGCTATAGCAAGGGCTAATTTATGGCTTAGATCAGCAGATAGAGTTTTACTTAAGCTAGGAGAATTCAAAGCTTTTTCCTTTGAAGAATTATTTGAAAAAACAAAGGCGTTACCGTGGGGAGAATGGATAACTGAAAATGGTAAATTTACTGTTACAGGAAAATCTATAAAATCAAAATTATATAGTGTTCCTGATTGTCAATCTATAGTAAAAAAAGCAGTTGTAGAAAAATTAAAGAAAAAATATAATACTGAGTGGTTTAAAGAAGATGGTCCAGAGTTTACTATACAGGTTGCTTTATTAAAGGATAAAGTAACTTTAACAATTGATACTAGTGGTGTAGGATTACATAAAAGAGGATATAGAGAAAATGCAATTAAAGCTCCTTTAAAAGAAACTTTAGCAGCGGCTATGATACAATTAAGCTTTTTTAATAAGGATAGAATATTATTAGACCCATTCTGTGGTTCAGGTACGATTCCTATAGAAGCAGCTATGATTGGAAAAAATATTGCTCCAGGACTTAATAGAAATTTTGCTTCAGAAAACTGGCCACGAATAGGTAAAAAAGTTTGGAAAGAAGAAAGAGTAAATGCATTAAAGGCTATTAGACAAGAAGAAAAACTTGAGATATTTGCTACTGATATTAATCATAAAGCTATAAAAGTAGCTAAAGAGAATGCATTTAATGCAGGAGTTGATGAGTGTATAGACTTTAAAGTACAGGATTTTAAAAAACTTAATTTAAGTGATAATTATGGAATTTTAATATGTAACCCTCCATATGGTGAAAGATTAGGAGGGAAAAAAGAAGTTGAAGATCTTTATGAAATAATGGGGGATAAATTAAAAAGATTAAAAACATGGTCAAAATATATATTGACTTCTAATGAAGATTTCGAAAAGATTTATGGCTCAAAAGCTGATAAAAGAAGAAAGTTATACAATGGAAGAATCAAGGTTGATTATTATCAGTATTATGGTCCGAGACCACCTAAGAAGTAAAAAATATTAATTTTATATATTTATTTGGACTACCATATTCCATTGGTAGTCTTTAGTATTTTTTGTAATATATTCAACTATCTTGATGTATTATGAAATGATACTATAATTGTAGATAGTCTTAAAAAATAAAACTAAAGGAGGAACTGGTTATTTTATATAAAATTATAACCGGGAACAAATGAAGAATAAAAAAATTATATCTGTAGGTGTATTAATACTACTATTAATGAGTATGTTGTCAGGATGTGGAAATGAATCCCCAAAAGAAATCCTAGAAAAAAATATGGAGGAATCAATAAAGGTAAAATCAGCAAAACAAGATTTTGAAATGGTATTAAATTTTGAAATGGAAAATACAGACCCGAGTATGATGCCCTTTATACAAATGTTAAATAATATAAAATTAAAGGGTGAATTTGAAACAGATTCTGAAAAGATGGCAACTGTAGGAGAAATGGAAATCGATTTAGGTGGAATGTTATATAAAGCTAAAATGTATATAACCCCAGAAAAATCTGTAATGAAAATGCCTATGATACCTAAATATATATTAATTAATGGAGAAACAAACAACGAACAAAAGCTTAACGACAAAGAAGAGATAATTAAATTATCAAAGAAGTTATTTAAAGTTATTATGGATTTTATAGATGATGAGAAACTACAAAAAAAGGATAACGTAACTTTAACAACTGAAAATGGAGATATAAAGGTTACAGAGATTAGTATGAAATTTAAAGATGAAGATATAAAGGCTCTAATGAAGGAAATAGTACCGATGTTACTAGAAAATGATAGCTTTAAAAAATCTATGTATCCAAGTATTAAACAACAATTAATAACAGAGGGTATAGAGCCAACGGAGGAAGAAATAGAGAAAAAACTAGAGGAAATTAAAGATGAATTTAATAATAATTTTGATGAATTAGATGAGTTGGTAACCTTTGAAAAGTTAAATTTAACATATAGTATAGATAAAGATTACCATACAAGAAAAGTTGATTTTGATATAAAGTATAATATAAATGACAAAAGTGGACAAGCTATGTCACTATCTTTAAAGGGTATAAGCAATACATGGAATATAAATGAACCTGTAGATATTAAGTTCCCAGATTTAAACGAAGAGAATTCAATAAAAATAGAAGATTTAGCAAATCAATTTATGCCACCAATTCCAGTACAATAAAAATGACCCTACTAAGGGTCTTTTTTATTTATCTAACTTAAAATCTTCACTGTTATTTTTTACTATTTTAGTTTGCCATCTACCTGTTAAATAAATTCCAAGTCCTACTAAACAAATTAATGCATTACTTGATACCATAGCAAACCATACCGACTTAGACCCTAAATTAGTAAAGTTTTTAAAAATAATTATAAGAGGGATTCTGAAAAACCAAAGTCTTCCCATCATTATGACCATAGCAGAGACCGTGTGACCTGAGCCTTGGAATGTACCAATAAAAACTTGAAAAAAACCCATTAATGGTAATGATGCTGATATAAGTCTTAAATAAAAGGATGCTTGATTTAATATTTTTTCACTATCTGTAAATATATCTATAACATCCCTTGCAAAATAAAATATTATACTACCGCCTAGAACTAAAGCTATGGTTGATAATAAAGCACTTGTTTTTACAGCTTTCTTTGCTCTTTTGATATCGTTAGCTCCTAGATTTTGACCAACTATTGTAGCAAGTGCATTACCTATGCCCATAGCAGGCATTAAAATAAGAGAATTTATTCTATTTCCTAAAGTAAAAGCATTCATTACATATTCTCCAAAGGAATATACAAATATATTTAATACAATAAAACCTAAAGCAGCAGTTGATTGCCCAATGGAAGAAGGAAGCCCAACACGAATTATTTTTTTTAGTAATTTTTTCTTTAATTTTAGATGTCTTAATTTAAGTGTAATACCATCTCCCTTTAAAAATAGAGTATAAACTGCATATATAGAAAAAGTACCTCTAGCTAAAACAGTGGCTATAGCGGCTCCTTTAATACCGAAATCAAAAACAAATATAAATATAGGATCAAGTAAGATATTAAGACCTACTGATAAAGCACTATATTTCATAGGTGTAACTGTATCACCTTGGCCTTGTTTTATAGAGTTAAATGCAAAGTATGTAAACATCGCAGGCATACCTATAAAAATTATTCTTAAAAAAGAGCTTGCTAGTGTATATAAATCACCTTCTCCACCCATTAATTTAACAATTAATGGAGCAAATATTGCACCTAATATACCTAAAACTAAAGAAAATAAGAAAGAAAAGGAAATTACTTGCCCTGCTACATCTTTTGAACTTTCTAAATCATGGGAGCCTGTATATTGAGAAATTAATGCAGTACCTGCAATGGAAACACCAAGTCCTATAGATATCATAAAGAATATAACAGGCCAAATAAATCCGATTGCAGCAACTTCTGTATCACCAAGTATACTTACAAAGTATGTATCTGTAAGGTTATATATAGTTTGTATTAAATTATTAAGCATTATGGGACCTGATAAAATCAATAAAACCTTATACATTTTACCATTTAATATAAGGTCCCTTTTTTCTGAGTAATCCATTATAATCCTCCTTGAATCATTTAACTAAATAAATTATATCATTAATTATTTCGGGTATCAAAATAAATTTTTGATTTATTAAATATTAGTATAACCATACTAATTTAAATAATTAATTATGAATGAGAAGGAAAGTATTATATAATAATTAAATAAAGATAATTTTAGGAGGAGATTATATGATAGTTTCTCATGAAAATGAAGTTAAAGGTGTAAAAATTGAAAACCAAGAAGTGAAAAATACAGTAATGAAAGCTCTTATAACACCTAATGAAGGCTGGGATAGTCATGCTATGCGTATATTTGAATTAGAAAAAGATGGACACACTCCAAGGCATAATCATCCGTGGCCACATATAAATTATATTGTTGAAGGAAAGGGAACTCTTTTTTTAGAAGGAGAATATCATAAGCTTAAAGCAGGGTCATTTGCCTATGTACCATCGGGAAAAATGCATCAATTTAAAAATACTAGTGAAGATAATTTTAAATTCATTTGTATTGTTCCAAAGGAAGGACACAAATAAAACACAGGTTTTAACCTGTGTTTTTCTATGCACATATTTTCACTTTATTTAATAACTTTTTTATATCATCATGGCAGTATTTACTGTTTTTTCCCTCATTAATAAGAGAGGATAATATATTATGTAGCTTTAGTTCAAATGAGTTGTATTTACTTTTATCGTAATAATAAGGATGATTAACAATTTTTAATTCCATACAAATCTCCCAGAAGGTTCTATAACTAATAATACCTAAAGTTGAAATTGGATAATTGTTAATAAATTCATCTTTCCCTATTTTTTTTGTTTTTTCATATATTTTTTTGCATACGTTATTATCGATACTTTTAAGAGATATTAAATCAGCATAGTATTTTCTAGCGATTTCATTTTTCTTTGTATACATCATATCCCCTCCTTGATTAAATATAATTTTTATTAAGTATAACATAGGAATAAGTACTATATTGTCGATTTTTCTTATTTTACATAAACTTAAATTTTACTTTACAGTTAATAAAATAAATTTAAGTTTATGTAATAAATTATTTAATTATACTTTTAGATAGGATATTTTTATCTAATTTATTAAGTACTTTTTCATCCTTTGCTATCATATATAAAACTATTGTTAAATTATATTCTTCAAAATATTTAGCATATATTCGTCCTTTAAGAATCATTTTAGGAAAATTTTCTCCATTGTAAGATTTATTAAAGATTCCATATTGTATATAACCCTTTTGTTTAGATTGATATTTATGTATAGGACTATTAGTTTTTATAATAGAATTAACCTTTGTCCAGTTAGGGATATTTACATAATTTACATTATACTCGATTTTTTTAATGGTATTTTCAAATGTAGCGTCTTTTATAGGGCAACCTAATGACGGAAGAACTAAATGAGTCTGATCGTATTTAGGAAGTTGACCCATTTCTAATGTATCAATTTTACCATTATCTAAAAAACCAAATCCATTTTCAGAATTTTTATTATTTCTTATTATATATGCACCATAGAAAGCATTGTAATAAGGGGAGTTTTCATTATAATAAGAGGAGAATCCTTCTAATAAATCAAAGTGCCCAAAATTATAAACTACTGTTAAAGAAAGATCCTTATTTAAATAGTTTGAAAAACCTTTATAATCATTATGATAGAGCATAAATGGATACCAATCCTTTTTCTTTGTATAACTACCCGATGGGATTTTAAGTTTAATATCATATTTATTAATTAGACTTTCACTTTTTTTAAGCCTACTATAAGGATACATTATAAGATAGCTTCTCAAAGTATAATAAATATTAGTGTTAAGTAAAGCTATGATAATTATTAAAATAATAATTATTAGTATATATCTTCTTTTAAAAAGCATACGAACACTCCTAATTTAAAACTATTACTTTTTATTATATAATATTTTCTAATATATATAATATATACAATTGACATTTATATAATAATAGAATAAAATAATATTTAGAATCATTATCAATAACGACTAATAATCAATAACTTATGTTTGGAGGAGATGTCTATGCCATTAGCAATGACAAAGTCAGGAGATAATGTTGTTTTAAAGGATATTAGTTGGGGACATAGATTAAAAAAGAGACTTCAAGATATGGGACTGACTCCAGGAGTTGAAATAAAAGTAGTTTCTGGTAATAATAGAGGAGCAGTAATAGTAAGCTTAAGAGGATCTAAACTAGTATTAGGAAGAGGAATGGCTCAAAAAATACTTGTAGAATCAATAGGATAAATTTTTTTGTTACGCATTGAGAATGGGTATCAATAGGAGGTAACATAGGTGAAAAAACAACTTACAGTAGCTTTAGCAGGAAACCCAAATAGCGGTAAAACAACACTGTTTAATAGTTTGACAGGATCTAAACAGTATGTAGGTAATTGGGCTGGAGTTACGGTTGAAAAAAAAGAGGGAATATTAAATTATAAAGATTTTAATATAAATGTAATTGATCTACCAGGAACATATAGTTTATCACCCTATTCTATGGAGGAAATAATAGCAAGAAATTTTTTAATAGATGAAAAACCTGATGTTGTAATAAATATTGTAGATGCTTCAAATATAGAGAGAAACCTTTATCTTTCTATGCAACTTTTAGAACTTGATATACCAGTAGTTATAGCATTAAATATGATGGATGTTGCAGAAAAGAGAGGCTATTTGATAGATGTTTATGAATTATCAAAAAAATTAGGAACAAAAGTTATACCAATAGTTGCTAGTAAGAATAAGGGAATAGACGAATTACTCGATGCAGTAGTAAGTATAAAAAATAGCAAAAGCAATAATTTTATTAAATATAATAAAAAAATTGAAAAAAAGATAACGGAAATAAAAAATATTATTGAATGTAATGATAGTAAATATGATTTAAGATGGTTAGCTATAAAAATATTAGAACAAGATGATATTATAATTAAGGAATTTAAAGATATTTTTAAAGAAGAATCAGCAGCTACTATTTCTAGCTATCTAGATGATGAATCACAAACTTCTATAGCCGATGGTAGATATAATTATATTTCGAATGTTTTAGATGATACAATAGAAAAAACAAAAGAACAAGAAAAACCATTAACCGATAGAATTGATGATATATTAACCCATAGGTGGTTAGGATTACCTATATTTGCCCTTATAATGTTTAGTGTATTTTATTTTACCTTTGATTTAGTAGGAAATAAGTTATTAAATATCATAGATAGTTTTATTAATAATACTTTAGCAACTTCAGTTAATGATATGTTAATTACTATGGGAGTTTCTGAGTGGTTAAACTCTTTAATAGTTGATGGAATTATTGGCGGTGTGGGTGGAATCTTAGTATTTTTACCTAATATTGCTTGTTTATTTTTAGCTATATCAATACTAGAAGATAGTGGGTATATGGCAAGAGTTGCATTTATCATGGATAGAAGTATGAGAAGAATAGGATTAAGTGGAAAAGCCTTTATACCTATGATTCTAGGGTTTGGATGTAATGTACCGGCTGTTATGGGAACAAGAGCTTTAGATGATGAAAATGATAGATTAGTTACGGTTTTAATTAATCCATTTATGTCTTGTTCTGCTAGACTTACAGTTTATACATTATTTGCAGGTATATTTTTCCCAAATAATGAAAAATTCATAGTCTTTTCTTTATATATATTAGGTATTTTAATAGCAGTAATAGCTGCTTTAATATTTAAAAAAACATTATTTAAAGGAGAATCTAGTCCCTTTATAATAGAACTTCCCCCTTATAAAGTACCATCTTTAAAGGGAATAATTATCCATGTGTGGGATAGATTAAAAGGATTTTTAATTAATGCAGGTACTTTAATATTTGGAGCTTCTATAATATTATGGTTTGTTTTAGGATTTAATTTAAATGGACCAGCACCTATATATAATAGTTTAGGAGCCCAGGTAGGAAAAGTAATTGCCCCTATTTTTAAACCCTTAGGTTTTGGGGATTGGAGATCTGCCCTTTCTTTATTATCAGGGGTTGTTGCTAAGGAAGTGGTTATAAGTAATATGGCTATTATATACGGACTTGAGGATGCATCTAAAGCATTATCTGTTTCGTTATTAGAAAATTTTAGTCAAATTTCAGCCTATGCTTTTATGGTGTTTGTTTTATTATACACACCGTGCATAGCCACAATAGGAGTTATAAAAAAAGAGACTAATTCATGGAAATGGACGATATTTAGTTTAATTTATCAATTTATGGTTGCATGGACTGTAGCTATGATTGTTTATCAGATAGGAAAAATAATACTTTAGGGGATGATATTATGAGTAGTACAGTTTTATCGATTTTAATAGCAACCCCCATAATTATTTATGGTATATTTATGTTTTTTATAAAAGTAAAAAAACAAACTGAGGGAAAATGTTCAAGTTGTAGTAATAAGTGCAGTTGTGATGTGAAAAATAAACATAATTAAAAAGTTTAAATCTATATATAAATAAGAGGCACATGTGCCTCTTATTTAATATATGGGGGGAATAATATTGAAACTAAAAAACAAATTATCAGAAGATGTTTTAGAAGGTTTAATTATGATTATATTAGAAAAAAATGATATGGCAGGGTATGAAATATTAAACACAATAGAAATAAAAACTAAGGAAATATTTAGAAGTAAGGATATAAGTATATTTCCTTTTTTATATAAACTTGAAAATAAAAAACTTATAAAAAATTATTGGTTAGAAGAAGATATTCCTTATAAGTATTATAAGATTACACCTAAGGGTAGGGAAAAATTAGTTGAAATAAAAAAAGATTTATATGAATTTAGCAAAGGATTAAGTAACTTTTTAGATAGTAATATAAGGTAAATATTAATAAAAGTTGGTATTAATTAATTTTAATTTATGTTATAATTAAATTAATTGTCGAATAAAAAGTTTTACTTTTTTCTTAGCAAAGAGGAGGGCGTTATGTTAAATGAAAAGATGACCTCGGATAAAAAATTAAAAATTCACAAAAGTTTAACTTATGATATCTTAGATGGTATGGTTGATTGGGTAAGAGTCATAGATAGAAATGGTGTAATAATCTATGCTAATAAAACCATGGAAGAAGCAGTGGGAAAAAGTTTAGTAGGATCTAAATGTTATCGTTCTTTAAATAAAGAATGTCCCTGTAAAAGATGTATAACCGAAGCAGCTATAGCTACAGGAGTTACTTCTGAAAAGGAAGAAAAAATAGGTGATAAGATTTACTCAGTAAAAAGCTCCCCTGTAACCGATGCTAATGGTAATATATATGCTGCAGTTGAAGTTTTTAGAGATGTAACTAGGGAAAGAAAGCTAGAAAAAGAAGTAATGAGAAAGAATAAAAAGATGAGTAAGGATTTAGGATTTTCTAGAAGGTTACAAAAAAGGATTCTGCCTGAAAAAGGAAATTATGGATCAGCTTATATAGATTATATATATAGACCATCTGAAGTTTTAAGTGGAGATATGTTTGATGTTTTTCATATAGATGAGAATAATTTAGGAATATATATAAGTGATGTTGTTGGACATGGAGTGTCTGCTTCTATGATGACTATGTTTGTAAGACAAACAATGAGAGCTATTAAAAATTATTATAAAAGTCCTTCTCAGGCTATAAGTGAATTGCATAAAAATTTTATAGATTTAAATTTAGATGATGATAAATATTTTACTATATTTTATGGTGTTATAAATAAAAAAGATAAAACATTTACCTATGTAAATGGAGGTCATAATAGTATACCACTATTAATAAGAAATAATGATACTAAGCTTTTAAAAACTGAAGGATTTCCTATTTCATATTTATTTGATGAAATTAAATATAATGAAAATACTATTGATATAAAAGTAGGAGATAAACTTTTATTATACACAGATGGAATCCTAGAGGCTAAAAATAAACAAGGTGAGCAATTCGGTTTAGAAAGATTATTAGATATAGTAAGTACAGATAAAAATTGCATAAAATCAATTGAAGAAAAAATAGATAATTTTAATTGTTATACACAAGAAGACGATTTTGCAATACTTAAAGCAAAAATAGTTGACTAATCGAGGATTAATTTCCTCGGTTTTTCTTATATCTTTAAAATTAAGGGTGGATATATGAAAAAAGAAGCAACTACAACAGTTAAAATTGATATTAGGAGTTATCCCATTTTTACTAGATGTATTATTAAAAGCTTATATATTCTTCTTATAAGTAGAATACTTATAACAGGCTGTTGTGATATTTAGTATGCACATTATGATTAATAGAGTATATTAAGGGTAATTGTAATATATGTAAAAAAAGAAGTGATATACAGGGGGTATTAAATGAGTGAAAAGATGAAAACAAAATATTTAATAATTGGAAATGGTATTGCAGGGTTTTCAGCAGCAGAAGAGATTTCAAAAAGAGATGAAAATGGAACTATAACTATAGTTTCTTCAGAGCAATATTTAACTTATTATAGGGTGAAATTATCCCATTATATCAGTAAGGATTTTACTGATAAGGATTTATTAGTTAAAAAAGAAGATTGGTACAAAGAAAAAAATATAGATCTAATTTTAGGTAGCATAGTAGAGAAAATTGATACTGATAATAATAATATAAAATTAGACGATGGAAGAGAAATAGAATATAAGAAATTATTATTAGCAAATGGAAGTCGTCCGTTTATACCACCAGTAGCGGGTAAATATAAAAAAGGTGTATTGGCCCTTAGAACTATTAAGGACTTAAAACATATAAAAAATTATTTCAACAATTGTAAAAACATAACAGTTATTGGCGGAGGACTTTTAGGTTTAGAAGCGGCTTGGGCAATTAAAAAGTTAGGAAAAGATGTTAATGTTATAGAGTATTCTCCATATTTATTGTCTAAACAATTAGATGAAGAGCTTTCTAATAAATTTAAAGATATTTTAGAAAAAAAGGGATTAAAATTTTATTTAGGAGCAGCTTCTGAAAAAATATTAGGAGAAAACATTGTTAAAGGGCTAAGTATAAAGGATGGTCCTGAAATAAAGACTGATGCTGTATTATTTTCTACAGGAATTAGATCAAATATATCCATAGCAGAGGGAACTAATTTAAATGTTGGACGGGGAATAAAAGTAGATAGATATCTAGAAACTAATATTAAAAATGTTTTTGCTGCTGGTGATATTGCAGAAATAAATGGTGTAACCTTAGGGTTATGGACAGCTGCAAATGAGCAAGGTAAGATAGCAGGAATAAATATGACAGGAGAAAATAAAGAATATACATTACCTAAGCCCTATACAATGTTAAATATTGCAGACACATCATTATTTTCTATTGGAGATGTAAAAGAATTTGATGAGACACTAAAATTTAGTGATGATGAAAAGTTCATACATAATAAGTTATATTTAAAGAATAAAAAAATAATAGGAGCGGTTCTTATTGGCGATGTATCTAAAATGGTAAAGGTTAAAAAGGCAGTAAATAAAAATCTAGATATATCTAAGGAGTTACAAGAAGGACTTAAATTAAAGGAAATAATAGATAAGTTTTAACGCTAAGAATGGTAACAATAGAATATAAAGAATAGTATTACTCAAGTTAAGACCCTAGGGTCTTAATTTTTTTTCTTTAAGTTGAATAAGTTTAGGTTAAATGTTATACTCTTTTATAATAGGTGTAAAGACACATGTATATACAATAAGAAAGGGGATAAATATGGAAAGTATAATAAATAAAATAATTCATTTAAAAAGAAAGAAAAATGCATTAATTATAGCCCATAATTACCAACTTCCAGAGATTCAGAAGGTAGCAGATATCATAGGGGATTCTTTAGCCTTAAGTAGAGAGATTACCAATGTAGGTGAAAATATTATTATATTTTGTGGAGTTAAATTTATGGCAGAAAGTGCTAAAATACTTTCTCCTGAAAAAAAGATATTATTACCTGTAAAAAATGCATTGTGCCCTATGGCGGATATGATAAAGGCTGAAAAATTAAAAGAGTATAAAAAAAATAATCCTGACAGTAAAATAGTTTGTTATGTTAATTCATCTATGAAGGTTAAAGCTGAAAGTGATATATGTGTTACAAGTTCTAATGCAGTAAAAATAGTTAATAGTTTAGATGCAAAGAAAATTTTATTTGTACCAGATAAGAATTTAGGTAATTATATAAAGAATCAAACTAATAAAGAGGTTATTACCTATAACGGATATTGCCCAACCCATGAAAGGGTTAATAAAAATCATGTAAAAAAAATGAAAAATAAATATCCTTTAGCTTTATTATTAGTACATCCTGAGTGTGATTATAGCGTGTTAAAACAAGCAGATTTTATAGGGAGTACTTCCCAAATAATAAATTATGCTAATAAATCTAAGAATAAAAAGTTTATAATAGGAACTGAAAAAGGCGTATTATATAAATTAAAAAAAGATAACCCTAATAAAGAATTTATTTTACTAGATAATAACTTAATTTGTGAAGATATGAAAAAAATCACTTTAAAAGATGTATTAAATGCATTAGAAAATGAAGATTACGAAATTAAGGTGGATAATTCTGTTTCTAAAAAGGCATTAAAATCACTAACAAATATGCTTAATAAAAGCTTATAGGAGTGAGGGGATGTATACTGATGTGTTAATCATAGGTGGCGGATTAGCAAGCTTATATACAGCACTTAATATAAAAAGTGATTTAAAAATAACTATAATTACTAAAGGGGATTTATATAGGTGTAATTCAAGTTTAGCCCAGGGAGGTATAGCAGCTTGTATAAACAAAGAAGATAGTTATAAAAATCATATAAAGGATACCTTTATAGCAGGAAATAAGTTTAATAATTTAGAAGCCTTAAATATGATGGTTAAAACTTCTAAAAAAAGGATAGATAAACTAATAAAATTTGGCGTTTCCTTTGATAAATATAAAAATGGGAAATTAAAAACAACTATGGAAGGTGGTCATAGTAATAGAAGAATTCTTCATGCAGGTGGAGATATCACAGGAAAAGTTATAATGGATACTCTTATAAGTAATGTAAAAAAAAGAAGTAATATAACTTTATTAGATAATACTATGGCTATTAATCTTATAAAAAATAAAAATATATGTATAGGTGCAAAAGTTTTAAATAAAAAAGTATTTAATATCACATCAAAATATACAGTTATTGCTACAGGAGGAATAGGGGGGCTTTTTAAAAATACTACTAATACTTCTATATCTACCGGAGATGGTATTGCTTTAGCCTATAGAGCAGGTTGCAATCTAAAAAATATGGAGTTTATACAGTTTCATCCCACTGCTTTTTACTCAAAAGAAAAGGGAAAAAAGTTTTTAATTTCAGAAGCAGTAAGGGGAGAAGGTGCTTATTTAAAAAATAAATTTAAAAAACGTTTTATGTTTAAATACCACAAAAGAGGAGAATTAGCTCCAAGAGATATAGTAGCAAGAGGTATATATAAAGAACTTATAGATAATGATGAAGACTATGTGTATCTAGATGCAACTCATTTAGAAGATAGTTTTATTAAAAAGAGATTCCCTAATATATACCAAAAGTGCTTAGAAAATGGATTTGATATGTGTAATGATTATATACCTGTTGTAGCAGTTGAACATTATTTTATAGGGGGAATAAAAACAGATATTAATGGTTTAACAAATATTAAAAATCTTTATGCATGTGGAGAATGTGCAAATACAGGAGTTCATGGTGCAAATAGATTAGCTAGTAACTCTTTATTAGAATGTATAACCTTTGGATATAATATAGCTAAAAATATAAACAATAATTCATATAATGATAAGTATTTATTAGATGAAATCTATGATTTAGATAATTGGGATTTTCCCCATTATAAAAAGAAAATACAACATATTATGGATAAATCTGTGGGGATAGTTAGAAATAAAAAGGATTTATTAAAAGCTGAAGTTAAGATAGAGAATATTTTAAATGATTTTAATAAACATTTTTATAGTAAAGATTTTTATGAAACCTTAAATATGGCAACTGTTAGTAAATTAATAATAAAAGCTTGTCTAAAAAGGGAGGAAAGTTTGGGATGTTATTATATTGAGAAGTAGGTGGTGAAAAAAATGAATAGATATATTATAAAACAGTTAATTAAAAATGCCTTATTAGAGGATATGAATAATGGAGATATAACAACTGATAACCTAATAGATGAAAAAAGTATATCTACAGCTGAAATCATAGCAAAGGAGAAGATGATTGTTTGTGGATTAGAAGTATGTAAATTAACTTTTAGTTTTTTAGATAATGAAATGAATTTTAATAAAAAGTGTAAAGATGGAGATTTAGTTAATAAAGGGGATGTTATTTTAACAGCTACAGGGAAAACTAAAGCAATACTTTCAGCAGAAAGAACAGCTCTTAATTTTTTACAAAGGATGTCAGGTATTGCTACTAAAACTAATGAATTTGTTCAAAGGGTTAAAGGATTAAATGTAAAAATAACTGATACAAGAAAGACAACTCCAAATTTAAGAATTATAGAAAAATATTCAGTTAAAGTAGGGGGAGGATATAATCATAGATATAATTTATCTGATGCAGTAATGATAAAGGATAATCATATTAAAGCCTCAGGAGGTATAGAAAAAGCGGTAAGTAAAATAAAAAATAAAATTCCCCATACAACAAAGATAGAGATAGAGGTTGATAGTTTAGAAAAGTTTAAAAGGGCTATAAAAACAGATGTTGATATTATTATGCTTGATAATATGGATTATAAGGATATAATTTTAGCTGTTAAACTAAATAACGAAAAAATACTAGAAACATCAGGAAATATAACCCTAGAAAATATCAATGAAATGGCAAAAACAGGAGTTAATGTTATATCCACAGGAGCTATAACCCATTCAGTAAAAGCTTCAGACATTAGTTTGAAAATAATTTAAAAAATACGGATTAATCCGTATTTTTTATGTTTGATATAGAACAATATAAATAGTAGAATAAATAGATGTTAAAGAAAATATAAGGAGGTTTATATGAATAATATATTATTAGATTATAAAAATGCAGGTATAAAGGAACATGAAATGATAAATATTAAAGAGTCAGTTAAAAGAGCCCACGATATGTTACATAATTTAACCGGTGCCGGGAAAGACTTTTTAGGATGGATAGACTATCCCTTAGAATATGATAAAGAAGAATTTAAAAGAATTAAAAAAATAAGTGAAAAAATTAGAAATAATTCTGATGTTTTCATAGTTATAGGAATAGGCGGCTCTTATTTAGGAGCTAGAGCTGCAATAGAAGCTTTAACACATAGTTTTAGTAATAATCTTACTAAAGAAAAAAGAAATGCACCAGAGATATATTTTGTTGGTAATAATATAAGTGGTCAGTATTTAAGTGAATTATTAGATGTTATAGAAAATAAGGATATTAGCATTAATGTAATTTCAAAATCAGGGACTACAACTGAACCTGCAATAGCCTTTAGAGTATTAAGAAAATACATCGAAGATAAATATGGTAAAGAAGAAGCTAAAGAAAGAATTTATGCGACTACAGATAAAGAAAGAGGCGCTTTAAAAGAACTTGCAGATAATGAAGGGTATGAAAGTTTTGTTATTCCTGATGATATTGGAGGAAGATATTCAATTTTCACCCCTGTTGGGATGTTACCAATAGCAGTATCTGGTTTAGATATTGATAAAATGTTTGAAGGTGCAAAGGATGGAGTTAAAGAATATAACAATCCAAATTTAGATGAAAATTACTGTTATCAGTATGCTGCTATAAGAAACATTTTATATAAAAGAGGAAAAGAAATAGAAGTATTAGTTAATTATGAACCGTCTTTAAGTTATTTATCCGAATGGTGGAAGCAATTATATGGAGAAAGTGAAGGTAAAGATTTAAGAGGGATTTTTCCTGCTTCGGTTAATTTTTCAACTGATTTACATTCTATGGGTCAGTATTTACAGGATGGAAAGAGACACTTATTTGAAACAGTAATAAATATAGAAACACCAAAAAAGGATATTACTATAAAAGAAGATAGTGATAATTTAGATGGACTTAATTACTTAAAGGATAAAACTATGGACTTTGTAAATAAAAAGGCCTTTGAAGGTACACTTTTAGCCCATGTTGATGGGGATGTTCCAAACCTAATTTTAAATATACCTAAATTGGATGAGTTTTATTTTGCTAAATTAATTTATTTCTTTGAAAAAGCATGTGGTATAAGTGGATATTTACTTGGGGTTAATCCCTTTGATCAACCTGGAGTTGAAGCTTATAAGAAAAATATGTTCGCACTTCTTGGAAAACCAGGGTATGAAGATTTAAGAAAAGAACTTTTAAAAAGAATGAAATAGATATAAAGGCTATGAATTTTTAATTCATAGTCTTTTTTATAAAAAAATTTGGAAAAACACCTATTTTATTGTAAAATATAGAGAAAAGAAGAGTTTTTTAAATGGGGGATTCTATTGACAATAAAAAAGTTAATTAATATAAGTATAGCTTTTATATCTGGCATATCACTTATTATTATGACTACTTTAATTATAAAACTTAGAGGGGAATTTAAGGGGAATATAAACTTTTCAGTATATTATATAATTTTTATATTTTTTTTAGTCATAACAGTTATATATATAAATTATAAGATTAAAATGAAATTATTAGATCCATTAGAAAAACTAAATGAGTTTACTGATAATATTTCAACAGATAAGCTTTATTCATACAATTTAGATGAGTTTTCTGTAAGTAAAAGTAAACATACAGTAAAGGAGCTTGTAAAATTTGAAAACAAGTATTATGAGCTTTTAACTAATATACAGGTAAATCAGGAAGAATTAATATCCCAAAGTAGAAATTTAAGTAAATCTAATAAACTTATAGAATCCTTATCATATAAATTTGAATCTGTCTTAGAATCTTTTTCAGATATAAATAAGCTAAGTGAAAAGGATTTTTTAAAAAAGTGCTTTAAAACAGTTTTTTCCCTTGTAAATGAAGCAGAAAAGGGGACTCTTTTTGAACTAAAGGATGGCTATTATTATCCTATTGTAAATAGGGGATATGATAAAAATTTAATGAAAGGTCTTTTCTTTAAAAAAGGGGATACTTTTGTAGATATAAAAAGTCCGGTTACTAATAAAATTGAAGCCTATACTAAAAAAATAAAAATGGATAGTAATAAAAGGCTTCCTAAAGAAACTAAAAAAGTTTTGAAAAAAATGGGAACATTAGATAATTTCAATATGCTTTATGCTCCTATAGTAGTTGATGATGAGATAATAGGTATGATTTCTATTGATTCAAAAAAAGATTTTAGTGAAGAATCCCAATCTATACTTAAATACTACGCTCAACTTATTTCTCAGTTTTATAATGAAAGAGCAAGACAAGATAAATTAACAAATACATATCTAGAAACTGTAAAAGCGTTAGTTTCAGCAATAGAGCTTAAAGATGATTATACAAAAGGACATGGTGAAAGGGTTAGAGAGTATAGTATAAAAATAGCTAGAGAGATTGGATTAAGTGAAAAAGAGATTAAAAGAATTGATATATCCGCTTTATTACATGATATTGGGAAAATAGGAGTATCAGAAGAGATATTAAATAAACCAGATAAGCTAACTTTTGAAGAGTTTGAATTAATCAAAGAACACCCCAAATTTTCAAAAACAATAGTTGAAAATGTTAGTGGCCTAAATGAAGTATCAGATATAATATATGCCCATCATGAACACTATAATGGGGAGGGGTATCCTTTAGGGTTAATAAGAGATGAAATACCCTATGAAGCACAAATTATACAGTTAGCCGATGCATATGATGCTATGACCAGTGATAGATCATATAGAAAAGCACTAAGTAAAAAGAAAGCTATTGAAATTATTAAAAATGAAAAGGGAAAGCAATTTAATCCTGAAATTGCTAATATTGCAATAACAAAAGTTTTTAATAAATAAAAATCCCAGTAAATTTACTGGGATTTATTTTTACTCTATTATAGTTAAAACTTCATCTACAGGTTTTCTAGGTGGACTTTTTAATTCAGAGTCATCACTAACTCCTAAAGGAGTAATAGCAGCTAGGAAATATCCTTCCTTTTCAAAACCTAAAAATTCATTTATTTCTTTAGCTGCATATAAAGGACCTGTCATCCAACAAGTACCATATCCTAAATCAGCAGCAGATAATAATAAATTCTCCATTGCTGCAGATATATTTTGTATACCAGGAGATACTTTTTCTAGTTCTTTAATTTCCTCATCACTTGCATTAATTTCTTTTAAAACATCTACTCCTGTTGATGGATATTTACCTGCATATACTAAAATAGCAACTGGAGCATCTTTAAAAACAGTATGATATTTCACATATTTCGTAAGGGACTTTTTCTTTTCTTCATCCATAAGTTTACTTGCCATTTCTTCATTTTTCTTTTCGACTATTTTAGACATTTCTTGAATTTTTTTCTTGTTCTTAACTACTATAAAGTGCCAGTTTTGAAGATTTTTACCTGAAGGGGCATATGTAGCATCTTTAATAATTTTTTTTATATCCTCTAAAGGAACATCTGTATTTTTAAATTTTCTAACACTATGTCTTTTGTATATCAAATCACCCATAATTAACCTCCTTAAATTTTTAAATTATTATATTGAACTTATTAATAATTTTCAAACCTATGATATCAATTTACCCGAAAAAATAAAAATTATTTGTTAAATTTAAAATTAATAATAATTATTAAGTTTTTTTAATATTAATGTATTAGAGGAATAAATTAGTTATTTAAAGGAGGATTGTATATGGGTAAAAGACAGCGTTGGGACAGTAGGACTATTTTTATTTTTGCAGCTATTGGTTCTGCAGCTGGTTTAGGAAATGCATGGAGATTTCCATATCAAGCTGCAACTAATGGTGGAGGAGCTTTCTTAATTCCTTACTTTATTGCACTTATAACAGCAGGTATACCTTTATTAATTTTAGAGTTTTCAGTAGGACATAAATTTCAAGCTGGAGCCCCTACAGCCTTTGGGAAAATTAAGAAAGGTTGGGAAACACTAGGCTGGTGGGCAATATTAGTAAGTTTTGTAATCGTAACCTATTATGCAGTTATTATGGCTTGGGTATTTAATTATTTATGGCATTCATTAACCTTAGCTTGGGGTGATTTACCTACAGATTTCTTCTTTAATGAAGTACTTAGTATTACCAGTGGACCAGGAGTATTAGGAGGATTTAGAATTCCGGTGCTTATAGGTCTAATTATAGCCTGGGCTGCAATTTATTGGACAGTTAGAGATGGTGTAAAATCAGTAGGTAAAGTTGTAAAATGGACTGTTCCATTACCAATAATAATGCTTGGTATATTAGTAATAAGAGGATTAACATTACCAGGGTCTATAGAGGGTATTAGTTATTATTTAAATCCTGATTTTTCAAAACTACTAGATATAAAGGTATGGGCAGCAGCATATGGCCAAATTTTCTTCTCTTTGAGTGTTTCCTTTGGTGTAATGGTAGCCTATGCTAGTTACTTACCAAAAAAATCTGACATAACTAATAATGCTATTATAACTGCCTTAGCAAACTGTGGTATAAGTTTCTTGGCAGGATTTGCAGTATTTGGAACTTTAGGTTATATGGCATTTCAAAAGGGTGCAGCTGTGGCAGATGTAGCAGGTAGTGGAGGATTAGGGTTAGCATTTTGTGTATATCCAGAAGCTATAAATATGCTTCCATTTGGTAGTGTAATATTTGCTTTGGTATTTTTCATTATGCTTTTAACATTAGGAATAGATTCAGCCTTTTCGTTAGTTGAAGGTGTTGTGGTAGGATTATCAGATAAATGGGGCTGGAAAAAGAAAAAAGTTACCCGTCTTACTATATTAGTAGGATTTGTAATAAGTTTATTATATGCCACAAAGGGTGGATTATATTGGCTAGATATAGTAGACCATTATGTTAATGACTTTGGTATTATAGGTGTTGCGCTTTTTGAGGTAATCTTAGTAGGTTGGATTTATAAAACTAAAAAATTACGTGAACATGTAAATCCGATTTCTGATATTAAATTAGGCTCTTGGTATGATGTATTTATTAAATTTATAACGCCATTAGTATTAGGTGTAATATTAATATGGAATATAATTCAAGAGATAATAGATGTTATTAACGGTAATCTTTATGAAGGATATCCACTTTGGGCAATATTAATTGGTGGTTGGTTAGTAGCAGCTTTATTAATTGTTTTATCAATTTTATTAAGAAAAACAAAAACTGATTATCAACTTAAAGAGGATATAAAAGAATAGATTTTCTTACCTTTAAGGGGGGAAGGTTATGACTGTAGGCGCATGGGTAATGTTAGTATTTGGAGTTGTGTTTTTATATGGAGGACTTTATTTAGCAATATCAAAGACTAAAAAAAATTAATAGCTAAAAAAATGGGGTTGCAAATAATGCAATCCCATTTTTTCATTGCAAAAGGAAATCTATGGAATTTATCGAATATATATATTAGGTTACAGAAATTTAGGAGGGGTTAATTTGAAAAGAGTACTTATTTTAATAATTATAATACTATTTGTATTTAGTAGCCATGCCTTTGCAGATGATAGTATAAAAGTAATTTTAGATGGAAAAGAGATTAATTTTTCAGATGCTAAACCGACAATAATAAAGGGGAATACGATGGTTCCATTAAGGAAAATGTTTGAAGAATTAGGGGTAGATGTAACATTTGATAAAGAGAGTAATAAGATAATTTCAAAAAAGGATTATTTAAATATTACCTTAAAATTAGGAAGTGATTTAGCTAAATTAAATGATAAAGAAATCAAACTAAATTCGAAACCTATTATTAAAAATAAAAGAGTATTAATACCAGTTAGGTTTATATCAGAAAGTTTAAAGGCTAAAGTTACATTTGATGATTTAACTAACAAAGTAAAAATATCATCGCCTTCAAAGGATACTTTAGTCGGTATAACAAAGTATGAAGCTTTAAAAGATTTAATAAATTTATTAGAGATTAAAAAAGAAGTACCTGTAAGTAGTGAAAATAAAGATATATATATTTATTTAGCTAAAGAAAATAATTTAATAAAGGATGATATAAACTTTAATAATTATATTACAAAAGAGGAACTTAAATTAATGTTTATAAGGGCTGTAGGATATAATAATAAACTAAATACAAAAAAAATAAGTGATTCACCTTGTACTAAGATGTATTTGAAAATGTATGAAAAGATTAAAAAACCTTTAGATAATTTACATGGGTTTTATGCTATAAAATCCTACTCTCAAAGGGATTTAATTTCTGAATTTGATTCTATAGGATTTGGATGGTCACAGTTTGTTTTTAATGGGGAAGATGTAGAGTTGAGTATGGATAAAGAAAATTCATTTTATCTTCCTGAGGGTGCTTATGATTTAGTAGATAATACAAAGGATGAAGATATAATAGCAAATTTAACAGTATATGCATCTAATAGAGTTAAAAATGAATCAGGTATAGGGCTTATTGAACATATAATTAAAGATAAAGAAACAATTGAAAATTATGTAGATAGTATAGTTAATAATTTAAAAGTAAGAGAGAAAGGAAAAAATATTAAATTTAATGGTGTTATAATTGACTTTGAAGATATTAAATCTGAAAAGCTTAAAAGTAATTATAATATGTTTTTAAAAACCTTAAATAAAGAATTAGATAAAAAGGATAAATTGTTATATGTAATGTTACAACCTAATAAATATTATAAAGGATATGATTATAAAACAATGGGTAATATTTCTGATAAGGTTATTTTAATGGCCCATGATTATCAGCCGAAAAAGGAAAATGATTTAAATATATATAATATAAACGAGAATTTTTATGATATAGAAAGTCCATTAGCCCCTATAAAAAATAATTTTAATAAGGATTTTGATGTATATAGTGCATTAGAGGAGATAACAAATAAAGAAACAGGAATAGAAGATAAAGATAAAATAATTTTACAACTTTCCTTAGGAGCTTCTCAGTGGAGAAGACATAATAATAAAGAAAATATAAAAATAGAAACTATTCAAACAACCTTAGAAAAGGTAAGAACTAGAATGGAAAAACAAAAAGACAAAGATGATTTAAATATCCAATATAATAAAGAGTATCAAGCTCCCTTTTTAACCTATTATGACAAGACAAATGATATAGACAATATTATATGGTATGAAGATAGTAGAAGTATACAATCTAAAATAAATTTAGCTAAATTATTTGATATAAGGGGAATTTCTTTATGGAGATTAGGTATGATACCAGAGTATAAAGAGGATTTTGGATTTTTAAATATTTGGGATACTATTTTAAAAAACTATGAAAATAATAACTAAATGGGGGATTTGAAATGCCAGATTTATTAACCCATACTTTATTTGGTGAGGATATTTTAAAAAAAGTAAACGATTCATTATCAACTATTATTAAAGAAAATAGGGCTTTATTTAATTTAGGATGTCAAGGACCAGATATATTTTTCTATAATGACTATTTACCTTGGATAAAGAAAAAAAGAGGTCCTAAATTAGGAGCTTTGATGCATAATGAAAAAACAGCCAAATTTATATTAGAAGCTATTAATTATTTAAATTTAAATGTTAATAATAAAGAAGATTATAATAAATTATTATCATATATAATAGGATTTATTTCTCATTTTGAATTAGACAGAATAGCCCATCCATATATAGTTTATTATACAGGGATTTATGATAAATATGATAAAAATACTTTTCAGTATAAAGGAAATCATAAAAGATTAGAGTTAATTATAGATTTTCTTTTACTTAAGGATAAAAAGAATAAAATTGCAACAAAGACTCCCCTATATAAAATAATAAATGGAGGAGATAATTTAGCGAATATAATTTCATTATTCTTTATAAGTACTTTTAATAAAGTTTATTTAACAAATATAGATAAGAGTCTAATAAATGATTCCTATAAAGATATGAAGAAGGTATTAAAAATTTTATATGATCCTTATGGATTTAAAAAGACTTTACTAAATGTAGTGGATATAGCAACTAATAATAAGTTTGATTATAGTAATTTAACTTATCCAAGAAGTATTAAAGATAATCTTGATTATTTAAATATAAATAAAAATAAGTGGAATCATCCCTGTTATAAAAATGAAGTATATGAATATAGCTTTTATGAACTATATGATATTGCCTTAGAGATAAGTCTAAGCGCTATAAGTAAAACATTAAAATACTTAAATGGAACTATAGACTTTTTAACCTTTAAAAAAAGTTATCCTAATGTATCATATGTAACAGGAAAAAATACTAAAAACAAATGTAAAATGATATATACAAATCCCATCTTTAAATAGATGGGATTTAAAATTTACTAAGAGTTAATGTATTTATAATACTTAGTTAAAACTTTTGAAGTATTCTAAGAATAAAGAAGGGATGTGATTAAATGAGATTTAATATATGTATTGATATCGATGGAACAATTACAAACCCGTATTGTTGGCTAGATGCTTTAAATAAACATTTTAATAAGAAAGTAGAACCTAAAGATGTTACAGAATATGAAATACATAAAGTTTTAAATATAGCTAGGGAAGATTATTTAAAATTTTATGATGTATATGGTGAAAAGTTACATTTAAATGCTACAGCTAGAAGTAATGCAAGGGAAGTATTATATAAGTTAAATGCAACACATAATATAAGTTATGTTACTGCAAGACCTAAAAGAATGGAAGATGTAACGAGAATGTGGTTTGAAAATAAAAATTTACCTATGACAGAAGTTTACCTTTTAGGGAGTCATTTTAAAGTTAAAAAAGCTATGGAGTTAAATTGTGATATTTTTATAGAAGACAGATATGAAAATGCGCTTCAATTAGCTTTAAAAGGATTTAAAGTTTTACTTATAGATTGTAATTATAATAGATATCCTTTAGTTTCAGGGATGACTAGAGTATTTGATTGGGATGATATATATACTGAAATAAGTAAATATTATTATGAAAGACAGTCCATTGCATAGGGAATAACCCCTATGTTTTTTTTATATAAATTTAGAAGAAAGATTTTTTTGGTAATTAGTATGATAGTTTCAAAAAATATATTAAGGGTAAAAAAATATTGAGACTAAAAGGAGATATATTTTCATCTGAAAAAGGAATTTTTTAATAAAAAGAGAATAGTAATAAATAGTAAATGGTCAAATATTTTAATAAAAAGTTTAAAACTTAGGAGGGGTTATTGTGGAATTTGAAAACCTTTTATTAAAGATTGATGAAAGGGTAGGTATATTAAGTATTAACAAACCTAAGGTATTAAATGCTCTAAATAGTGATGTGTTAAAAGAATTAAATAATGCAATTGAATACATAGAAAATAATAATGAAATTGATGTTTTAGTTTTAACTGGGGAAGGAAAAGCCTTTGTTGCAGGTGCTGATATATCTGAAATGAAAGATAAAACACCTAAAGAAGCTAGAGAATTTGCAAAATTAGGTATAGATGTATTCAGAAAAATAGAGCTTTTAGAAAAACCAGTTATAGCAGCTATTAATGGTTTTTCCCTAGGAGGAGGCTTAGAGCTTTCAATGAGTTGTGATATAAGAATAGCTAGTGAAAAGGCTAAATTTGGTCAACCAGAAGTAGGACTTGGTATAACTCCTGGGTTTTCTGGAACTCAAAGATTAGCTAGATTAGTAGGACCTAGCAAGGCTAAAGAGTTAATATTTACAGCTGATATGATAGATAGTAATGAAGCTGAGAAGATAGGTCTTGTAAATAAAGTAGTTAAAAAAGAAGATTTAATGGATGAGGCAATGAACTTAGCTAAAAAAATAGCCTCAAAGGGACAAATTGCTATTAGATATTCAAAATGTGCAATAAATAGAGGCTTTGAAACTGATATAGATACGGGTATGGCTTTAGAGAGAGATTTATTTGGATTATGTTTTGCTACAGATGATCAAAAAGAAGGCATGAAAGCCTTTATAGATAAGAGGAAACCAGAATTTAAAAACAAATAATAGGAGGGTTTAAAATGAAAGTTTGTGTAATAGGAGCAGGAACAATGGGCTCAGGGATAGCTTTGGTATTTGCTCAATCAGGTTATGAAGTAATCATGAGAGATATTAATGATGAAAGCCTTGAAAGAGGAGTAAAAATAATTACTAAAAACTTAGATAGAAGTATTAAAAAGGAAAGAATAACAGAAAAAAAGAAAGAAGAAATCCTAAAAAGAATAACAGCTACTACAGATATAAATGCTTTAAAAGATGTAGATTTAGTTGTAGAAGCAGCTGTTGAAAATATGGATATAAAGAAAAAAATATTTAAAGAATTAGATGAAGTATGTAAAGAGGATACTATACTTGCTACAAATACATCATCACTATCAATAACTGAGATTTCAAGTGCAACAAATAGACCTGAAAAAATAGTAGGTATGCACTTTTTTAATCCAGTACCAGTTATGAAATTAGTAGAAATTATTAAGGGTATAGCTACATCAGATGAAACAAAGGATACAGTATTAAAATTATCTAAAGAGTTAGGGAAAACTCCAGTGGAGGTTGAAGAGGCTCCAGGATTTGTAGTAAATAGAATATTAATACCTATGATAAATGAAGCCGTTGGAATTTTAGCAGATGGAGTAGCTAGTAAGGAGGATATAGATGAGGCAATGAAATTAGGAGCTAATCATCCTATAGGACCATTAGCATTGGCTGATTTAATAGGTAATGATGTATGCTTAGCTATTATGGAAGTTTTATATGAAGAATTTGGTGATACTAAGTATAGACCTCATCCGTATTTAAGAAAAATGGTTAGAGGAAATCTTTTAGGAAGAAAAACAAAAATTGGATTTTATGATTATAGAAAATAAAAATAAGGGGGAAGTTATATGAGAGAAGCAGTTATAGTAAGTGCTGTTAGAACACCAATAGGAGGTTTTGGAGGTAGTTTATCTAAATTATCAGCTATTGATTTAGGAGTAGTTGCTACTAAGGAAGCTATAAAAAGGGCAGGTATAGAAAAAGAGCTTGTTGATGAAGTAATACTTGGAAATGTATTATCAGCAGGGCTTGGACAAAATGTTTCAAGGCAAGTTGCTATAAAAGCAGGATTACCAGAAACAACTCCTGCTATGACTATTAATAAGGTGTGTGGTTCTGGACTTAGAACTGTAAGTTTAGCAGCACAATCAATAATGCTTGGAGATGCAGATGTAATAATAGCAGGAGGAACTGAAAGTATGAGTAATGCACCATATCTTTTACCAAAGGCTAGATGGGGTGAAAGAATGGGGAATGGAAAATTAGTAGACTCAATGATAAATGATGGATTATGGGAAGCATTTAATGATTATCATATGGGAATTACAGCAGAAAATATAGCCGAAAGATGGGAATTAACAAGAAAAGCTCAGGATGAATTTGCATTAACTAGTCAATCAAGGGCTGAAAAAGCAATTAAAGAAGGAAGATTAAAGGATGAAATAGTACCAGTAGAAGTTCCTCAAAGAAAGAAAGCTCCTTTAGTAGTTGATACTGATGAACACCCTAAATTTGGTCTAACACTTGATAAGCTTGGAAAATTAAGACCAGCATTTAAAAAGGATGGAACAGTAACAGCAGGAAATGCATCTGGTATAAATGATGGGGCAGCTGTATTAGTTATAATGTCAAAGGAAAAAGCAGATGAATTAGGACTTAAACCTTTAGCTACAATAAAATCCTACGCATCAGCTGCATTAGATCCAAAAATAATGGGATATGGGCCAGTACCATCAACTAAGAAAGCCCTCAAAAAAGCTAATTTAGAAGTTAAAGATCTAGACCTTATAGAAGCTAATGAAGCATTTGCAGCCCAGTCTTTAGCAGTAGTTAAGGATTTAGAGTTAGATACAGATATAGTAAATGTAAATGGAGGGGCTATAGCACTTGGTCACCCTATAGGAGCATCAGGAGCTAGAATATTAACAACATTACTATATGAAATGGAAAAAAGAGACTCAAAGATAGGTCTTGCTACATTATGTATAGGTGGAGGGCAAGGAACAGCAGTTATAGTAGAAAGATAATTTTAAACATGTAGGCACTTGCCTACATGTTTTCTTTATATTGGGAATAATATTATTATTAGAGTTTCCCCATTTTTTTGAGAGTAGATGAAAAGTTTGTTGTGGATAAGTAAAATAGGAGTAATACCTTTATTAACAGATTTGATTTTTTTGCATAAAAATAAGCAAAATAGCCCATTGTTTTG
>VEND01000136.1 GCA_009711765.1 Bacillota bacterium
ATTAAGGTTCTGTCAAAGGACCTAAAAAGTATACTACCTGGATTTTGACAGGTTCTTATAATACTTATATAATTTTAAATCTTCCCAAAGCTCCCTGGGGATTCTATGCCCTTTTTTACGCTTAAACCTAAATAAAATTTGACTTTAGAGTACCAATTTTGCTAATCTTAAAATAAATATAATTATAAAAATTATTTTTTGGTGTTCATTTACCATTTATTGGATGCTTTCATTCTTTATTTAACGGAATCAATTATTCTATACAGCTTATTAATCCATCTATTGTATATTCTGATGCTTGTTTATATACTTTTAATCCATAAGACTTTATCCTCTTTGATGTAATCGGACCTATTGAAACTAGCTTAACAGACTTTATTTTTTCTAAATTTTTTGTTCCTAAAATATTTACAAAGTTATCAATTGTTGATGAACTTGTAAAAGTAATATAATCTATTAACTCCTTATCTAGATACTCTAAAAGATTTTTTTTATCTACCTTAGGTGTAACTGTCTTATAAATTTTAATTTCATCTACACTACAAATATTACTTAAATTATCTACTAGATAACTTCTTGCATTTAAAGAACGGGGTATTAATACTTTATCCTTAGGTTTTAATACTTTTTTCAAAGTTTTAAATATATGTTCACCAACATACTTTTTAGGAATAATATCTGCTTTTATTCCTTTAGCCTTTAAAGCTTCTGCTGTAGAAGGTCCTATGGAAACTACCTTTAAATCACCTAATTTCCTACAATCAAACCCTAATTTATACAGTCTATCAAAAAATATATTTACTCCATTTATACTTGTAAATATTATATAGCTATACTCATTAAGATTTTTTATACTTTTTGCTAATTTTTCATTAGGGATAATCTCATCAATTTCTATAGTGGGAAACTCAATTGCATTTCCTCCTAAATTGTTTATTTTTTCTATAAAAGAACTATTTTGATGTTTTGCCCTAGTAACTACTATATTCTTTTTAAATAACCTTTTATTTTCAAAGAAATTTAATTTATCTCTTAAATTTACAACCTCTCCAATTACTATTAAGCTTGGTGGTTTTATTTTCTCTTTTTTTACTATTTCAACTATATTATCTAATTTTCCAGATACAACTCTTTGATAAGGTCTAGTTGCCCAGTTTATTATTGCAACGGGGGTATCTTTTTCTTTTCCATTTATAATAAGTTTATCAACTATATTTTTAAGATTTCTCATTCCCATAAGAAAAACTAAGGTTCCATCTAAAGATGCTATAGATTTAAAATCAAGTTCTTTATTATCATCTTTAAGATGTCCTGTAATTACATGAAATGAAGAAGCATAATTTCTATTAGTTATTGGTATTCCTGCATAACAAAGACCACCTATTGCTGAAGTAATACCTGGTATAACCTCAAAATCTATACCTTTTTTATATAAGTATTCTCCTTCTTCTCCACCTCTACCAAAAACATAAGGGTCTCCGCCTTTAAGCCTTGTTACAATCTTTCCTTCACTTGCTTTATCTTTTAATAATTTATTAATATCTACTTGTTTCATAGTATGGTTATTTGATTTTTTACCAACATAAATAAATTCACATTCATCCTTAGCTTCTTTTAATAAATTTTCATTTGCTAATCTATCATAAACTATAATATCTGACTTTCTTATTGCTTCTAACCCCTTTATAGTTATAAGTTTATAATCACCAGGACCTGCACCAACTAAGTATACTTTACCCTTCATTTTTCTCCATCTCCTTAAGTACTAAATCTGCTAATTTTAATCCTAGTTTTTCTTCTTGTCCTATTTTTCCTGTTACCTTTTTTCTTACAATATTACTTCCATCTTCTTTTCCAAATAAACCATCTAATATTAATTTATCTTTTTTAATAATACAATTAGCTCCAATAGGTATATGACAACTTCCATCTACTGCCTTTAGAAATGTTCTTTCTGCCTTTGTTTGAATAGTTGTTTCTTTATCTTTTATGTAGGATAACATCTCATCTAAATCAGTCCTATCCTCTCTTATCTGGATTGCTAAAGCTCCTTGAGCCGGAGCAGGAAGCATTATATCAGTTGATAGATAAGAACTTATTTTTTCCTCTAATCCAAGTCTTTTAACCCCTGCAGCTGCTAAGATTACTCCCTCTAAATTCTCTTTATATATCTTATTTATTCTAGTTTCTACATTTCCCCTTATAGGCACTACTTCTATATCAGGTCTATACTTAATTAATTGATACTTTCTTCTTTTACTACCTGTACCAATTTTTCCGCCTTTTTTAATATCATCAATAGTTTTTAAACCATCCCTTAAAATTAATACATCCCTATTATCTTCCCTTTTAGGGACGTAGCTAAATTTAAGTTCTTTTGTAACTTCAGATGGCATATCTTTCATACTATGTATAGCTATATCTATTTCTCCTTTTAATAAAGAGTTTTCTATTTCTTTTACAAAGAGTCCCTTATCTCCTATTTTATCTAATGAAACATTAAGTATTTTATCACCCTTAGTTTTTATTACCTTTATCTGAAAATCTATATTTGGAAAATGTTTCTTAAGCTCTTTAATAACTAATTTTGTTTGTGTTAATGCTAATCTACTACCTCTAGATCCTAGTATAACCTTCATAAAGCTCCCTCCTTTTTTTAAGTTCATATAAATCTAGATAAACCAATTCATTTAATATTTTCTTTCTTTTTTGTTTATCTTCACATTTTCTTAAAACGATATTTCTAATATCTCCTAAAATGTCAACATATTCTGAATAATCTTTTGTATATTTAAATTCTAAATCTTTTCTTATTTTAGATGCTAAAGAAGGGCTTTTTCCTAATGTTGAAATAGAGATAACTAAATTACCTCTTTTTATGCTTGATGGAACAATAAAGTCTGATAAGTCTATATCATCAACAACATTACATAGGATATTATTCACCTTACAATAATTTTTAATTTCTTTATTAACTTTTTTATTAGAAGTTGCAGCTACTACTAAAAAAGAGTCTTTTAAATATCTAACATCTATTTTCTCTTTTATTAATTCTATTTGATTTTCAAGCTCTTTAAATCCATCTATAAACTTTGGACTTATAACCTTTATATTAGCTTTATATCTTAAAAGAGTCTTTACCTTTCTTAAAGCTACCTTACCTCCACCTATAACTGTAATATTTTTTTCTTTTAAATTAAGCATAATAGGATAAAACACCTAATCACTCTCCATAATTAAAAAGGCTTATTTATTATAAATTGTTTTTAATGCTTCATAGTTTGCTTTTATCGTTTTTTCTATATCCTCATCAGTATGGGCTGAGGATAAAAATAATCCTTCAAATTGAGCAGGGGGTAATAATATATTTCTTTTTAACATCTCTTTAAAATATAATCCATACTTATAAGTATCACTTTTTATTACATCTTCATATGTTTTTATCGGTCCCTTAGCAAAGAATAAACAAATCATACCGTTTATTCTGTTAACAGTTATATCTAAATTAAGCTTATTTATATTATCATTAAACCCTTTTTCTAATTTTTTTGCTTTACTTATAATATCTTTATAAATATTTTTATTTCCTTTAAGTTTATTTAAGGTTTTATATCCCATATGCATTGCTAAAGGGTTTCCTGATAATGTACCTGCTTGATAAACATCACCTACAGGAGAGACCATATCCATGATTTCTTTCTTGCCACCATAGGCTCCTACAGGCATTCCACCACCTATTATTTTTCCAAAACAGGTCATATCTGCATCTATATCATAAACTTCTTGAGCTCCGCCATAGGCTAATCTAAACCCTGTTATAACTTCATCAAATATTAAAATACTTCTATGTTTTTTAGTTAATTTTCTTAAAGCTTTTAAAAAAGATTTTTCACCGGCTACAACTCCCATATTACCAGCAACAGGTTCAACTATAACTGCTGCTATTTCATCTCCTTGTTTAGTAAAAACTTCCTCAATAGATTCAATATCATTATATTTACAAACAATAGTATCTTCTATTATTTTTTCACTAACCCCAGGACTTGTAGCTACTCCATAGGTCATAGCCCCTGAACCTGATTTAACTAATAAACTATCAGAATGACCATGGTAACAACCTTCAAATTTTACTATTTTATTTCTCTTTGTATAAGCCTTAGCTACCCTTAAAGCACTCATTGTAGCCTCTGTACCTGAGTTTACCATTCTTATCATATCTACAGAATTATAAGCATCTACTATAAGTTTTGCCATATCAACTTCTATTTTTGTAGGTATTCCATAACTAGTACCTTTTTTTATAGTTTCTTCTAATCCATCTAACATATATTCATTACTATGTCCTAATATTAGTGGTCCCCATGAACAAATATAATCAAGATATTCATTACCATCTTCGTCATATATTTTACTTCCTTTAGCTTCTTTTATAAATATTGGATCTAATCCAACGGATTTAAAAGCCCTTACAGGACTATTAACCCCCCCAGGTATGTATTCTTTTGCTTCTTTATAAATTTCTTTAGATATTTTATTATCCAATTTATACTCCTCCTTATTAATAGTTTTCATATTTTAATTCAAATAAATCATTTAACATTTTAATATAGTTATTTACTTTATTTTTATCTTCTATTTTTTTTAACTTTAACACAGGATTTCTTAAAACCCTATTTAAACCTGAAGTAACCATTTTTTCTATAACTTCTTTATCCTTAATATCTAAATCTATTTTTCTATTTATATAATCTAGTACATCTTCTTTAATTATCTCATTCTTTTTATTTACTGAACTAATTAAAGGATCAACTTTAATAGTTTTTCTCCATTTTATAAAATCATTAACCTTTATATCTATTAATTCAATAGCTTTTTTTGATAATTTTTCTCTCTTTGTTTTATTTTCTATGGAAATCTTTTTTAAATCATCTACGTTATATAAGTTTATATTTTTAAAATCACTTATATTTTCATCTATATCCTTTGGCATAGCTAAATCCATTATATTAAGTCTATTCTTAATAGTTGGCATATTTTCCTTTTTAATTACGGTATGGGGGGATGCTGTAGCTGAAATTAAAATATCTACTTTGTCTATTAATGAATATCTTTTTTTATAGGCTATTGTAGTAATCTGTGGATATTCTTTTGATAAATCAATTAATCTTCCATGACTCCTATTTGTAACATATATTTTTTCTAATCCTTCTTCTAATAAGTTTTCAAAAGCTAGTCTACCCATTTCTCCTGCTCCTATTATTAGTCCTTTTTTTCCTTTAAAACTTCCTATTTGCTGTTTTAAAAATTTCACACCTATATAACTAACAGAAAGGGGATGTTCTGATATCTTTATTTCATTTTTTATAGTCTTTGCAGTAGTTACTGCTTCTCTAAATAATTTATTTAATAGCTTCTTACTTGCCTTTAAATCCATTGAGAATTCATGGGCCTTTTTAACTTGTCCTAATATTTGATCTTCACCTAAAACTATAGAACAAAGGCCAGCTGTTACTAAATATAAATATCTTATGGCTTGTTTATTCTTTTTTATAAATATATAATCCTCTGGATTTTCTACTTTAATATTCTCTTTTAAGAAATCTTTAACCATATCTAATTTTTTATTTAATTCTTCTTTTTTACTTGCAATATATATTTCACTTCTATTACAAGTGGATATTATAACTATTTCCCTAATCCCTTTATCTAAAAACTCCTTTATAATTTCCTTTTTTTTAGTACTAGTAAAAGATACCCTCTGACGAATTTCACTTGGTGTACGTTCATGATTAACACCAATTACCCCAATATCCATAATAATCCCTCCGGTATATAAAAATGTTAGTATATACTTTTATGTAAAAATTTACAATAAAAAAACTTGCCCTACCAAGGACAAGTAAAATACATAGATATACAAAAAATGTATAACATGTCCAGGCTCGTAGACATAAACATAAGATAGATATCCTGACTTAGGTTCACAGCTAAATTTGTACCTTCCCAGTTATCAAACCAGTGGATTACAACAAGCTCCCCATTACAGTGGCGGCCCCGTGTTGGATTTTCACCAAACTTCCCTATATATATTTATATTTTCATTTATCTAAATTATATTTTATAGATTTATATTTGTCAATAATATGTCAAATACTTATCATAGTTTATTTTATGTCTTTAAAAACATATTTTGATGTCATTGCTACTAAAGTAGCTCCATAGGAAATTAAAAATTTAATTTTATCCCCTACTTTATATCTTTTATTAGGCCTTGTAATATCTATAAAAAGATAATCATTATTTACATCTATTACTGAAATAGATTTATCAAAGGGAGTTAAATCATTTACTTTTATGCCATCTATACTTATACATATTCCAATAATTTTTTCCTTTTCATACTTTATTTTTACTATTTCTAATATTAACTTAAAAGTATCATTATTAAGACCTCTTATTGGCTTATCATTTAAACCTATTCCTAAACTAAGGGATGCGCCTAATCTTAGCTGATTTATTTCTTTTGGTATTTTTTTATTAAATAAACTAATAGTACCTGAATTTCCCCCAGATATAATATCTAATCTAAGATTAAATTTTTCTTCAATACTTTTTTTAATGTCTACTAGTCTTGATAAGTTACTATATGTAGGAATTACACCACCAAAACATGTAAGATTTGTACCAATACCTATTAAATTTATATTTTTAAACTTAAGTATTTCTTTTATAGTTTCTTTAATTTCATCTTCAAAATAAATTCCTTCCCTTAAATCTCCTAAATCAACCATTAATATAATTTTATATTCTTTATTTGTTTTAAAAGCTTCCTTAGAAATCTTTTTAATGCTATCAATTTCTGATACTAAAGCAATATCTGAATATTTAACTATCTCTTTTACCTTTGATATCATAGGAAGTCTTATTAACATCTTAGGTAATTTAAAACTTGATAGTTTTTTTAGATTTTCTATTCTAGAATCCCCTAGTATATCAACTTTAGAATCTACTAAAGCTTTTGCAATTTTTTTATTACCACAAAATAATTTAGTAACTCCAACTACCTTTATCTGTCTTTTTTTACACTCAGAAACCATTTTTTCTGTATTTTCTTTAATCTTTATTATATCAACTTCTATTCTTGGATAGACCATAAAAACTCCCCTAATATTTTTTAATTTCCTATACATCCATTATATTACAAAATATTAATATTTAAAAACTTAATTTATGTTAACTTATTTATTTTATAAGTTGACAATGTATTCTTGAAAATATATAATATATTCGACAATTGTTAACTTATATATCATTTTAGTTAACAATAATTTAATTAAGGAGGTTTTAAATGAATTTTAAAATACGTGATATGATTTTAATTTCTATGTTTGCTTCTTTAACTGCTATAGGTGCATTTATAAAAATACCTACACCTATAGTTCCTTTTACACTACAATTTTTATTTTGTGCTTATGCAGGAATATTCTTAGGAGCTAAACATGCTTTATATTCTCAACTTTTATATGTGGGGATTGGTTTAATTGGAATACCTATTTTCGCCAATGGTGGAGGTCCTACTTATATCTTTCAAAGTACTTTTGGATATCTAATTGGCTTTATTGTTTGTAGCTTTATAATAGGAAAGTTAACTGAAAAAATTAAAAAAGTTACTTTTATAAAAATATTTATTCCTGTACTCATAGGTTTATTTTTCGTTTATCTATTTGGTGTAAGCTATCTTTATATGATAGTTAATGTATACTTAAATAAATCTATGTCAGTTAAAGCAGCTATTTTAGCAGGCTTTACTCCATATATAACTTCGGATTTAATATTAAGCATAATAATTGCCTACACTTCAGTATATATAATACCTACCCTTAGAAAAACAGGATTAAATAAAGGATATTTAGGAGGTAAATAGTGAAAAAATTTATTCTAGATTTAAAAGAAAAAATATTTAATAATGAAGATATAACTCATAAAGATGCTTATAAACTTATAAGTATTGATATTAATAACTTTGATTCAATTAATATTTTATTTAATGAAGCAAACAACATAAGAGAAAAATTTACTGGTAAAAGGGTTGATTTATGTACTATTATAAATGCTAAATCCGGTAAGTGTTCTGAGGATTGTAAATACTGTGCCCAATCCTCATTTTATAAAACAGAAGTTAATGAATATGACTTATTAAATTACTCTACCATTTTAAGAAGAGCTAAAGAAATGGAAAATAAAGGGGCTAATAGATTTTCTTTAGTCACCAGTGGTAAGGGATTAACTTCTAATGATTTTCAAAAGCTTATAGACATTTATAAAAATTTAAACAAGGATACAAACTTAAAATTATGTGCCTCCCACGGAATAATAACTCTCCATCAAGCAAAGGCATTAAAAAAAGCAGGTGTTAGTAAATATCATCATAATTTAGAAACCAGTGAAAATTACTACCCAAATATATGTACAAGTCATACATTCAAAGATAGAGTGAAAACTATAGAAAATGTAAAAAAAGCAGGCCTTAGTATTTGTTCAGGTGGAATTATTGGATTAGGTGAGGGTTATAAAGATAGAATAGATCTTGCATTTTCCCTAAAAGAGCTTAATATAAAATCAGTCCCTATAAATATTTTAACTCCTATAAAGGGAACTCCCTTTGAAGAAAAAACTATTATTAAACCCTTAGAAGCACTTAAAACAATGGCTGTTTTTAGATTCATAATACCCGATGGATATATAAGATATGCAGGAGGTAGAAATGCTTTAAAGGATAAACAAATACAAGGTTTTTTATCTGGAGTTAATGCAGCTTTAGTAGGTAATTATCTTACTACCATAGGCAGTGGCATAAAACAGGATAAAGAAATGATAAAAAAAGCTGGATTAATTTATTAAAGGGGATGATAACTTGAGTAAAGGAATACTTATTATAGGCACAGATACTGATATTGGAAAAACCTTTATAACAGCTGGTATTACCTACTTATTAAGAAAAAATGGGTTTAATGCCTGCAGTTTTAAACCTATTGAAAGTGGTGGAATATTAAAGGGAAAAAATTTAGTATCTAAAGATACTAAATTTGTAAAAGATATTACAAATTTAAAAGAATCTAATGATACTTTAAATACATATTGTCTTAAAACTTCAGTATCCCCCCACTTAGCTTTTGAAATAGAAAATAAAACTTTTAAAAAGAAAGTAATAATAGATAATTATAAGAAGTTAGATGAAAAATTTGACTATAAAATAGTTGAAGGAGCTGGAGGAGTGATAGTTCCTATTATAAGAAATGAATACTTTTTATACGACCTTATAAAGGATTTAGACTTACCAGTAGTTATCGTTACTAATGCTTCAGTTGGTACAATAAATAAAACTTTATTAACAGTAAACTTTTTAAAAGAAAAAGACATTAAGATAAAGGGAATTATTATAAACAATTATACAAATAAATTCTATGAAGATGATAATATAAAGGTTTTAAAAAACATTACTAAACTAGATATTTTAGCAATCGTTAAAAGGGTTAAAAATAATGATTATTCTAAAATAAGATCTGAATATGAATCAAGTTTAGATATAAAAAAATTACTTAGCTTATTTACTTAAGGAGGAATATATATGGATATAAATGAACTTCAAAGGAAAGATTTAGAACATATCTGGCATCCTTGCTCTCAAATGAAAGACTATGAAGATTTAGCACCTATAGTTATAAAAAAAGGCTATGGGGTGTTTTTAGAAGATATTAATGGATCTACTTATCTTGATGGTATATCATCTTGGTGGGTTAATCTATTTGGTCATTCTAATAAAAGAATTAATAAAGCTTTATATAATCAAAGTGAAAATTTAGAGCATGTTATATTTGCTAACTTTTCTAGTGAGCCTGCTATTAAACTTGCTGAAAAGATAGCTAATATTACACCTTCTGGTTTAAATAAAGTATTTTTTAGTGACAATGGATCTTCAGCTAATGAAATAGCTCTAAAAATTAGTTATCAATATCATAAACAAAGTAAAAAAACTAAAAAGAAAAAATATGTATCCCTTAAAGGTGCTTACCATGGAGGAACGATAGGTGCTTTATCAGTAGGAGGTTTTGACTTATATAAAGATACCTTTAAACCTATTTTATTAGATTCTTTTAATGTTGATGGACCTGATTGTTATAGATGTAAATATGATAAATCTAGAGATACTTGTAATGCAGAATGTTTTGAGTCAATGGAAAAAACGGTTAGTAAAAACCATGAAGAAATAACCGCAATTATATTAGAACCTATGCTACAAGGTGCAGCAGGCATGAGAATTTATTCTCCTAACTATCTTAAAAAGGTAAGAAATCTTTGTGATAAATATGATATTAACTTAATAGCCGATGAGGTAGCTGTTGGATTTGGTAGAACAGGTAAAATGTTTGCATGTGAACATGCTAATATATCTCCAGATATAATGACTTTAGGAAAGGGAATAACAGCCGGTTATCTACCTATTGCATTAACTGTAGTTACTGATAAAATTTATTCTGCCTTTTATGATGATTATACTAAACTTAAAGGATTTTTACATAGTCATAGTTATTCTGGAAACCCCTTAGGATGTAGGGTTGCTTTAGAGAGCTTAAATATATTTAAAGATGAGGATATAATAAATAAAATTAATAATAAAGCAAAACTTTTAAGAAAAAAAGTCCTTAATTCTTTATCTGATATACCAAATGTCGGAGAATACAGACAAATTGGAATGATTGGAGCTATAGAACTAGTTGAGGATAAAGAAAATAAAAAAGGATTTGATTGGAAAAAAAGAGTTGGATATGAAATATATAAAATAGCCTTAAAAAAAGGAGTTTTATTAAGACCTTTAGGTAATGTTATATACTTTATGCCCCCATATATAATAAATGAAAAGGAAATGGATTTTATGGTTACTAAAGCTAAAGAATCAATTAAAGAATACTTTAATAATAATTAAAGCGCCCTTTAGGCGCTTTAGTTATTATTTGTTATTTAACTTTAAAAATACTTTTTCAGGAGTTATAGGTAAAGCTCTTATTCTAACACCACAGGCATTATATAAAGCATCTGTAATAGCAGGTGCTACAGTATTAATAACTACTTCTCCTATAGACTTTGCTCCATATGGCCCTGTTTTATCGAATCCTTTAGCAAATTCAACCCTTATATTTTTTGCATCCTTTCTTGAAGGTATTTTATATTGCATGAAAGTATCATTCATAAGTCTACCATATTCATTATATTTTACATCTTCATATAATGAATATCCTATCCCCTGCATTATTCCACCTTCAATCTGAATTCTAGCTAATTTAGGATTTATAACCATACCACAATCCACTATACCTACATAATCTAGGACAGTAACTTTTCCTGTTTCTAAATCAACTTCAACTTCAGCAAACCCTGCCATATAGGGAGGTGCTGCCTTTTTTGGTACGTAGGATCCTGTAGTTAAAAGTTGCATGTGGGGATAATCATATATCATTTTATTAGAAAATTCCTTTAAACTAATCCTTTTATTGTTATCTTTATTAATAATATAATTATCTAATATATCTATATTTGTTTCTTTAGTATTAAAATATTTAGCACCATATTTAATTAATAATTTTTTCATATTTTCAGCTGCATTTATAACTGCATTTCCTGATGTATAAGTAGTACTAGATGCATAGGCTCCACTATCATAGGGAGTTATATCAGTATCTGAAGCATAAACATTTATACTACCAACATCTATTTTTAATGTTTCTGCTGCTATTTGAGCTAAGATTGTATCACTACCTGTACCTAAATCAGTTGCTCCAGTCATAAGTGTAAAAAAGCCATCATCATTTAATTTAAGACTAGCCGATGCCATATCAATATTAGGAAGTCCTGAACCCTGTTGAGCAATAGCCATACCAACTCCCCTTACCCTTTTATCACTTACCTTAATTTTTGGATATTTTTCATCCCATTTTATAAGCTCTTTTCCCCTAGATACACAATATTCTAACTGACAACTATCCATATACATCGGATCATCCGATGCATCCTTAGTTGTCATATTATAAAGGGGTGTTGTTTCTCCTTTTTTTATCATATTCATTTCCCTAATTTTTATAGGGTCTATAGAAAGTTCCTTAGCTAACTCATTTATAGTAGCTTCTAAAGCATATGTTCCTTGGGTAACTCCAAATCCTCTTAAAGCCCCTCCTGGTACACGATTTGTATACATAGCTTTACCTGAAAATCTAACTGCATCCACTTTATTATAAAGGGTAAGTACCTTTTTACCTGCTGCTCCTATTGTTGTTTGGGCATGCTCTCCATATGCCCCTGTATCTGATAGGCCCTTCATATCTATTGCTTTTATTAATCCATTTGAATCTGAACCTATTTTTATATCAAATTTCATTGAATGTCTAGAAGTAGTTCCTCTAAAAACATCCTTTCTAGAATATATAATTTTAGCAGGCTTTTTAGTTTTTAAAGTTACTAAAGCAGGATAAAACTCAGAATGTGCCGTTTGTTTAGAACCAAATCCTCCACCTATTCTAGGTTTTATTACCCTTATCTTTCTTCTAGGTATATCTAAACAATGGGATAAAATTCTTCTTACATGAAAAGGTATTTGAGTAGATGTTACTACTACTAATCTACCCTGTATATCTAAATATGTATAAGTTCTTTGGGTTTCCATCATTGCTTGTGATTGAGCTTGGGTTTTATATGTTTTAGTTATTACCTTTTCACATTTTTTAAAGGTCTCTTCTAGATTACCAACACTAAAATTAACTTCACATGCAATATTTTTATCCTTATTAAACCCTACATCTATATTTGTATATATATCATCCTCTGGATGAACTATAGTTTCACTATCCTCTGCAGATAAATAATCTAAAACTGGATCTAATTTTTTATATTCTACTTTTATTAATTTCATTGCCTTATCTACTATCTTTTCACTTGTCCCAGCGATAATAGCTACATCGTCACCTACATGCCTTACATATTCATCTAATAGAAATTTATCATAGGCAGATAATTCCGGATAACATTGCCCTGCCCTTGTAAAGGGTTTTCTTAAAACATCTTTATATGTTAATATACACTCTATACCTGGAATCTTTTCAGCGATGGAAGTATCTATACTTATAATTTTTGCAAAGGCATGGGGACTTCTTAAAACTTTAACTATTAAAGAATTACTAGAAGCTAAATCATCAGTATAAGCAGGTTTCCCTGTTACTAAACCCATACCATCTACTTTTGAGATAGGATTATTAACTACTTTCATTTTTTCCCCTCCAAATACTTTTTTATAGCCCTAAGTTGTCCTACATAACCAGTACACCTACATAGGTTTCCATTCATAAAATGTAATATCTCTTCATCTGTAGGATTTTCAATACATTTTTCTAGATATAAAATACTCATTATTGTACCTGGGCTACAATATCCACACTGATCTACTCCTTCATCTACTAGATACTTTCCTATTTTTTCTGCCTTTTTTGTGACTCCTTCTATAGTTGTTATTTCATGGCCATCTGCTCTTAAAGACAACATAACACAGGATAAAATTGCTTTACCATCAAAATGGACAGTACAGGCTCCACAGGAACCTGTATCGCATCCTTTTCTTACACTTAAATATCCATTTTTTCTTAATGTATCAGCTAAATACTCATCCGCTGATACATCAAATACTTTTTTCTCTCCATTTATTTTTAAGTTAATTTTCATAATTAACTACCTCCGTTAAAGCACGCTTAAGTAATACTTTAGATAAACCCTTTCTATATTCCTTATTAGCCCTTATATTACTACCAAAGGTTATTTCATCTTCAATTATTTCACAGGCTTTTTTTATAACAGTTTCATCTATATGTTTACCCTTTAAATACTTTATAGTTTCATATGCTAAAGTTGCCCTATTAGGTCTAGCTCCAACTGCTATTAAATAAGTATCATCCTTTTTAGATACACTTAAGTTTAATATTGCATAATCTCCCTTTGAATTTCTCATTGATTTAAAAGAAGCTTTCCTTCCATCTTTAGATATGATTATTTTTTCTAAAATATCTTTTTTATTAGAACCTTCAATTAAAAACTTTTCAAGGGATATTTCTCCTTGTTTTTTTAATGAAACTTTAGTATCTAAGGATAATAAACATGTTAAAATATCAGAAAAACCATATCTTGAATAAACAGTAGCACCAACTGTAACCATGTTTCTAAGTTGAACTCCTACTATGTCTTTAACTGATAATCCTAATGCGTTATTAAAATACTTTTTTAAAACTTTAGAACGCTCTATATCTCCAAATGTAGCCATAGCCCCTATTTCAATTTTATTATCATATTCTTTAATAAAATCTAGATTTAATTTTGATAAGTCTATTGCTTTTGAGATATTTATAGATCCTAATTTTAAAAAAGCTCCTCCTCCTATAATAGTTGCTTTTTTGCTAGATTCTAAAACTTTTAAAGCTTCATCTAATGTTTTAGGAGCGACATATTCTTTAATACTTATCATTTAATTCCTCCTTAAAACTTAGTTAATATCTAAGCTGCTTTTTCATTTTCTTTACTTTCTTCACTTTTATCTTTAGGAAATACAATATTTAAAACTAATGCTAAAATACCTGCTGAAACTACTGAATCATTAAAGAAATGTTTCATAACCGCTGGCATATGTTTTGTAGCCTCAGGTACAGTACTAAATCCTATACCAAGCCCTAGTGCAATAGCTAATATTGTAGTATTTCTACTATCTAAACCTGCTTTAGAGATCATTTTTATACCGCTTATTGTTATCATTGAAAATACAACTGTTACTGCTCCCCCTAAAACACTTGCAGGCATTACTGCACATATAGCCCCTATCTTAGGTATAAGTCCTGCTAATATTAAAAATATAGCTCCTGTTGCAACACAGAATCTATTCATAACTTTAGTCATAGCAACTATTCCTGCATTTTGTCCGTAGGCTGTATTAGGTAATACATTAAAAATTGATGCAAATAAACTACCTACACCATCTGCAATAACTGCTCCAGACATTTCCCTATCCGTTGGCTCTCTATCAGCTCCACTTAAAGTTATACCTGAAATATTACCTAATGTTTCTAATGCCACAACTATATATACTGCAGCGAATTTTAATATAGCATCAAGATGAAATTCTATACCAAAATTCAAAGGCCTAGGTACATTTATCCATCCTGCTTGTGCTACACTTTCAAAACTAACTTTGCCTAATGGAATTGCTACTAAATAACCTATAACTAATGCAATTAATATAGCCGCCACATTAAATATACCATTAGTAAATCTTTGTAGCAATATAATAATACCAAGTACTAAAAAGCCTAAGAAAAGATTTTGAATTGATCCATAATCAGCTGCTCCTACTCCACCTGCGAAATAATTAATACCAACAGGTAATAATGATAAACCTATTGCAAGTAATACTACCCCTGTCACTATTGGTGGAAAGAATTTTCTAAGTGGTTTTAAAAAGAATCCCATTATTATTTCTGTAAAACTACCTACTAAGGATGCACCAAGTATTCCTGCTAATCCGTATGATTGACCTACAGCAATTGCAGTAGGTACAAATGCAAAACTAGTACCCATGACTAAGGGTAATCTTGCTCCTATTCTTGATATTGGATATAACTGTAGAAAGGTTACTAAACCTGCGACAATCATAGTACATTGAATCATAAATACCTTTTGTTCTTCTGGTAAATTTAAAACATTTGCAATTATTATAATTGGAGCTATATTCCCTGTAAACATAGCTAAAACATGTTGAAGTCCTAAAGGTATAGCTGAACTTAGTTTAGGTTTGCCATCTAATTCATAAATTGATGCGTTCTTACTCATAAATATTTTCCCCCTTTAAATTTTTAACCTTTAATTTGAAAGCGTTATCCTGATATTAACTTTATCCCCTCCTTTAATACAAAAAAGGTCAGCACAAAAGAATATCTCTATCCTTTCATGCTGACCTATTAAAGCTTAACATTAATTGTTATCCTTAATTATTGTCAGTTCATTTATTTAATTTTATTTTTTAAAATCCTATAACTGATACGGCTTATATTTAGAATATATCCATCTCAGCTTTATTAGAATTTTCTAAATAATCATTTGATAAAATTATAACATATGAAGTTATATTTTTCAAACTATACTAAGAAAATAATAAAGTAATATTATCTATATTATTTTTAGAATCCGATTCAATATTTTCAAATGTAACATTACTTCCTATTAGCTTTTCTATTTCTTTTTCTAGTTTTCTTTTATTTTCTTTATAAAATAGTCTTCTGTTATACTCTACTAAGGAATTATTTCTATCATTTGATATAATACTTAATTCTAATATTGTTAAAACAGACTCTGCTATTATTTGAATACTATTTCCTTTAATAAATGCTTTAACATTTCTTGGTCCCTTACCTGTATAACTTTTAAGAAAGTAAGCAAACTTTGCTTTTATATTCTTTTCTATCTTTTGTTTGTTTTGTCTATCTAAAATAAAAGAATCATCAATTATACTTTCATTTTTATCTTTAAATAAATTAGAAGCAATTTCTTTCATATTAAATAATAATTTTTTAGTATCCACAGGTTTAACAACATATTTTACTATCCCCTTATCAACAGCTTTTAAAATAGTTTCACTATCTGATAAAGCAGATAATACTATTATTGAACACTTAAAACCTTCCTTTCTTAACTTATTTATCATTTCAAGTCCATCCATAACTGGCATTCTTAGATCAGTAATTATTATATCTGGTTTATATTTTTTAAAAACTTTAATACCTTCTTTTCCATCTCCTGCAGTATGAAGTTTCCCTACCCTTCTTTTTAAAAACCTTGATAGTTCCTCCCTTTCAGATACATCATCTTCAACTAACAATACTTTTAAATATTTAAGTATATTATTATCATCTGTTACCATCTAAGTCCCCCTTATATCTAGGTATCTCTACCTTCATTAACAATCCTTTATTTAAATTCTTAAAACTTAAATATCCATCCATATTCTCTATTATCTTCTTAGTCATATATAAGCCTAGGCCTGTCCCCTTTGAACTTTTTTTAGTAGTAAAATACATCTTAAAAATTTTATCCTTTATATCTTCACTTATACCTTCTCCATTATCTATAATTTCAGTTACTATCATATCTTTACTTTTATAAATTGATATCTTTATTTCCTTATTTTCCTCTCCTTCTAAAGCATCTATTGAATTATTTAATATATTAAATATTGCTTGGGAATACTGATTAGGATATCCATAAGCTTTAACCATATCAATATTTTTATATGTGATTTTTATATTATTATACTTAATCTTCTCTTCAATTAAATCTAGAACTGATTTTACTTTTTCATATACAATAAACTTTTCTTTATTATTATTAGGATTTAAAAAATATCTAAAATCATCTATTGTTTCAGACATTTTGTCAATTAAATTTCTTGATTTATCTAAGGAATTATGTAAGTAGTTAGTATCTAATTCATTATAATTATAGGCATCTTTAATATTTTCTAATATTAAGCCTAAACTATTTAAAGGTTGTCTCCATTGATGGGCTATATTAGCTATCATCTCCCCCATAGCTGCCATTCTTGCTTGATAGATAATAAGTGCCTCTTTTCTTTTATTTTCCCTTAGTTCATGTTTATACATTTTTTCAACCTGTTTTCTTTCCTGTATTTCTTTTTTAAGCTTTTTATTTCTTTTAGTTAGATTAAATAAGAAGAATATTATAGTTATTATAAGGGTTATGATAGAAAAAAATATGATTCCCTTAACAAATCTATTAGTTTTTTTATTTACTATTTCTTGATAATCAAATAAAAAGTTTTTTAAATCTAAGTTTCCATTAACTAAATTTAGTTGCTTTAAAATAGCATGCATTTTCTCCCATCTATAGGGATTCATATTCCCTATTTCTACAACAGGATAAAATGTTAAATCAATTACCTTTTGAGCTTGATATTTATTATATTCTAAAAACTCATTATATGATTTACTTTTAATATCGAACCTTTGTGAAATTTTTTTAGAGACTTCTATGGGATGGTCTAATGCATATGCCCATCCTCTCATACTTGCTTTTCTAAACTTTTCAACTAATTCAGGATTTTTAAGGGCAAAATCCCTTCTTGTAAATAGTGAATCTCCATAAAAATCTATACCATACTCCACAGGCTTTATTACATTTAAATCTATTCCCTTCTTCTCTGCATAAAAGGATATAGTGCCAAGATATCCTGGAATAACATCATATTTACCCTTAACTAAATCATTTACAGAAAACTCCACATTTTCATTTAGGTAATTAGAATTATCAGGTTTTATTCCTTCACTTTTAAGCATTGCTTTAAGTTCTATATCAAGTAAATCATTTTTTCTTCTAGCAGTTTTTAACTTAGTAAAATCTACTATAGAATTATATTTAGTATCTTCTAACATAAAGTATTCAACTGCACTTCTTTGAAATACTGAAGATACAACGCTAAACTTATTATTATTTTGATTAATTAATATATCCACAGCTCCTATACCAAAATCAGCCCTTTCTTTTGAAACCTCTTCAGTAGCAGATAAAACCTCCCCATCTTTAGTAAACCCAGATTTTATTTCTACATTAAGTCCCTCTTTTTTATAAAAGCCTTGCCACTTTGCAACATAATAACCTGCAAACTGAAATTGATGATTCCATCTAAGCTGTAATATTAAGTCATTATCTTTAGCAAATACAGTATTTGCATTAATAAATATAAACAAAATAATTAAAGCAAAAGTTCTTTTTATATACCTTTTATACTTAAACATTTATATTCCCTAAACCTTTATAAGTTTTCATTTTTTAAAACTCTCCCCATTTTTTACGAACTTAATATTAATCTTCTTTAAATGAAATTTCAATACATTTCTCTGATTTTTTATAACCCACTCATATTTCAAAGTTTATTTATTAAAATTTTAACAAACAACCACTGCATTTTTTGTCGTAATTTGTCTAATTTGGCCTTTTAAAATTTTTATACTTATTTTGCAAAGTTCACTTGACATTTAATGCAAAGTTAGCTATACTAAAAATGTAAAGTTGACTTTGCATTAAGGAGGTAGGGCTTTGAAAAGTAAAATACGTAAGTTACGTAAACAACATCGAATATCTCAAGAAGAGCTTGCATTATCCGTAGGTGTAACTCGGCAAACAATTACTTCATTGGAATGTGAAAAATATACTGCATCTTTAGTTCTTGCATATAAGATTGCAAATTTTTTTAACTTAACCATTGAAGAAGTTTTTGATTTCTCAGAAGTGGAGGGGGATAATTAATGAAAAAGTTTAAAAGTGATTTGAATAAAAAATTAAAGTTAATGACTTTTTTAGTATTTCTAGTTGCTGTCATTGTATTTTTAATAGGTTTTTTAAGTTATAAAACCGTGGGTACAAAGAGTGATGTTAATGACTTTATATTAGGAGTACAAACTGGTACTTTTATTGGACTTGAATTGGTAATTATATTTAAAATTAGAAAGTATAAAAATGCATTAAAGGATAGTAATATGTTACAGAAATTATATATTGAAAAAAACGATGAACGAAATAAACTAATTCTTTTAAATACTCACTCTACAGGATTATATGTTATTATGATTGTTCTTTCTGTAGCTACTATTATATCTGGATTTTTAAATGCTACTGTTTTTTTCACTTTAGCTAGTGTATTTATGTTTATAGGTCTTACCGTAGGTTTTCTAGGATATTATTATTCAAAAAAATATTAAAGCTTGTGTTACTTACATAAGAAAAAATTAGGGGAATATAGGAATTACCTATACTCCCTTAAAATTTAAAATAAATTTTTAAAATGCTCTGTTGCTTTCATTACATCATCTTTACTTACAGAATTACTATCATAATCAATTCTATAAGTCGCACCATTATCCTTAATTCCTACTACACCTACCATTTCTTGCATATAGTTAGTAAACTTATTATTTGCTTCATTTCCAAATACTTCATTTTGAAATTTCATTTTTCCAATATTTACTTGTTTTACATTAGGATTTTCTAATTCAGTATTTAATCTAAGTTCTGAGTTATTTTTTCTTTCCTTCATTAACATCACCTTCTATTATATTTATTCACTAAGTATTTTTATCTTTTCTATATTAATATATACAAATAAGGAATGATTTCTATAATGAATAAATTTTTTTTAATAAAAGACCCTGAAGTATAAAAAATACTTCAAGGTCTTTTTTAGCATATTTATAAATATTTATTTGTCACCTTTAATAGCTATAGTTAAAGTAACTGCTAGTCCTCCCCATAATACAGTTGCTCCAAATAAGAAAAATGCAATTGCAGAACCAGTCAATTACGCCACCTCCTCATTGTCAATGTCTTCTAAGGTACCATCTTTCCATTTAGCCCTAGAAGTTAAAGTGGCAAAGATTATTATAGCTCCAACAACACCCCATCCAAATAATATTAAAGCAGATGTTGGGTAACTTCCTCCCCCATAAGGGTTATTAAATTCATTAATAATATTACTTGCTACCATATATATTAATATAGCAGGTGTTACGAATTTAATCATAAACTCCCACCATTTACCTATACGATAAATAGATACTGAGTTTGTATGTTTTCTTATCTTGTCTGCTCCTACTACCCATCCAATTACTATAGCCTCTAATAAACCTACTACTACTATACTAAATGAGTTGATAAAAGCATCAATAATATCTAAGAAATATAAACCTGCACCGGTTGCATACATTACACTTACTAAATAACCAACAATTGCAGTTATAGTAACTACTTTCTTTCTTGAACTACCTGTTTTATCAGTTACTGCACTTACAAAAGCTTCCATCAACGAAATACTTGATGTTAATCCTGCAAATACTAATGAAACAAAGAACAATACTCCAAATAAAGTACCTATAGGACCCATCAATGAAAATACCTTAGGAAATACTACAAAGGCAAGTCCTATACTTTGACTTGCTACCTCATCAATAGGAACACCTTGAGCAGTCGCCATAAATCCTAATATTCCAAATACACCAATTGCACATAAAAATTCAAATCCACTGTTTGCAAAGGCTGTCATAAATGCACTATTATTTATGTCTGATTTTTTAGGTAAATAACTTGAATAAGTTATTAATATACCCATTGCCAAACTTAAAGAGAAAAACACTTGTCCGTATGCATCTATCCACACATCAAGTTCTTTAACCTTTGACCAATCAGGAGTAAATAATCTATTTAATCCAACAGAAGCTCCAGGTAATGTAACTCCTTTTATAACAATAATAACCATGATCCCTAAAAGCATAGGTAATAAAATTTTGTTTAATTTTTCTATACCACCGGATACTCCTTTGTATGATATAAACCAATTAAATGACCATATTACTGTGATTCCAATAAATATAGCCCATCTCATACCACCAATATCAAATGGACCTGATGAAACTTGTAAAAAGTCATTAAAGAAAAAGCTATTTGTATCAGCGCCCCAAGTTTTACCAAATGAGAACGTTAGGAAATTCATAGCCCAACTTAGTATCATAGTATAATAAGTCAAAATAATAAATGAAGAAAAACTTGGCCACCAACCTAGCCATTCAAACTTTTTATTTGCCCTTGCAAATGATAATGCTCCTGAGCCTCTAAACTTATGTCCAAATCCATATTCTAATATTACTAAAGGTATACCTGCTGTGAATAATGCGATAAAATAAGGTACTAAAAAAGCTCCTCCACCATTTGAATATAGTAGATATGGATATCTCCATATATTACCAAGACCTACAGCGGAACCTACAACTGCTAATATAAATCCAATTTTTGATCCCCATTGACCTCTATTTTCTTCCATTTTTTTCACTTCCTTTATCAAATATTTTCATTAGTTCTTCTGTTAGTCTGGCCAGACTATTTATCCTTATTTTATAGTCTTTAAATATAAAAACTATAAAAAGAATGACTTGTTAAATAATTATCACTAGTCTAAATTTTCTAAAAGTTTCAAAATCATATGGACTATTATAACAACTATCCTAATCCTTTTCAACAAATTTTTTAGAATTTTTTCAATTATCAAAATTGTTATAAAATTGTCGAAGTTTTAACCTATAAATGTTTATTTTTAAATATAAAAATAAGGATCTAGTTTAACTAGATCCTTAGAGTAAACTTTACTTATCAATTATAGGTATCCAAACTTCACACTTATAATCCTCTGAACTTGGATTTCCAGGTAAATATACTTCTAATTCTGGGGCATTTGCATGCTCGTAATGGGTTGCTGGAAACCACTCTTCATATATTTTTTTAATTACTTTTTGTATAGCATGGGGCATAGGTCCTATGCTTTCAAATACTGCCCAACTACATTTAGGAATATCAACTACTTCACTATTTTTTAAGTCTTTTATACTTTTCCCTTCAATAGCTATCATATAACTAAACTCTTCTAGTTCCTCATCAAAATCATAGCATACTCCTAAAACACCTAATTCATTGGCATTATTTTGTAACTTTTCAAGGGTTCCATTGCTGCATACCTCATCCCAAAATTTGGGTATGTTTTTAAAATTCTCACCATTTACAGATGTAAATCTCTTTTTAACACCTACAATTTTAAAACTTTCCTTTTTTACAATCTTATAATCCATTCTTTTCTCTCCCTTTATAGATATTTGAAAGGATATTGGTGGTATTGCCTTTAGATTTATACCTGTTTTTCTTGCCTTAGAGGGTGTGACTTTATGTATCTTTTTAAAAGCTTTTGTAAAGGCTTCAGGGGTTTCATATCCATACTTAAAAGATATATCAATTATTTTCATATCACTTGTCATTAAATCTTTACAAGCAAGAGATAATCTTCTTTTTCTAATATATTCCCCTAAAGTCATACCAGTTAAAATGTTAAATATCCTAAGAAAATGAAATTTAGATGAGTAAGCTTTTTTAGCTACATCCTCAGATTTTATATCTTTTTCTATATTATTTTCAATATACTCTAAAGCATTATTCATATTATTTATCCAATTCATCTTCAACATCCTTTCAACTATAGTTTATAAAAGAAAAGATTAAGTGTCCTGTTTTTAAATGCTTAGTAATGACAGTTTAATTACCTTTATATAAATTCTATATTTTTTCTTATATAATCATTTAAAAGTTCCTTTTCCTTTTCTGGTATGTTTTCTGAAAGTCTAGTTGCAGCTAAAACTATTTCCCACTCCTTTATCTCATCAAAACTTACCCTTGTTATATTCATATAGTGATTTATATAATTTTTATATAAAATTTTTCTTACTATCTCTAGACTAAGATTTTTAAAAAGGTTACTATCAGGTAATTTCCCATACTTTAATATCAAAGAAGTTCTAGCTACATCTGCTAAAGGATTTCCCATAGAAGCTGTCATCCAATCTATTACTATAAATTTTTTATTAGCTATAAGTATGTTTTCAGGATGAAAATCCCCATGACAAATTCTATTACCAATTTGTAAATCCTCTAGATGTTTAATTATCTTTTCTTTTATACTAGAAGGTAAATAGTTTGATTTTAATAATTCTCTTTTTAAAATTCCCTTTGTTCTAGGTAATTTCATATCTACATACTTTAGGATTGATTTATGGGTTTCAGCTAATTTAAAAGCTAATTTCTTTAATTTCCAGGGTTTATATAATATCTCCTTTGTCATAGGCTTAGCTTTTAAATTTTTAAATATTATTCCTGTTTTATTTTCATATTCTAATAAATCAAATACTTTAACATTAGATATATTATTTTCATATAGCTTTTTAGTAATTTTATATTCCTTTTTAATTGCTTCTTTATTTATATCATTATTAAAAAGTTTTATTACCTTTTCATCATCCCATTTATATACCTTTGCTGTTCTTCCTACAGCTATAAGTTTTTCTTTCAATCTTCTTCCTACCTTTCTAACTTTTATAAAATATAAGTATTTTAATAATCTATAACCATATCCTCAACTATTATATGCTGTTTAAAATTTACTGATAATGCTAATTCATGGGACTTTTTATTCCTTTCATTGTGTCTATATAAGTTTATTTTTCCATTTTTTATTCCCCAATCACATAATTTTGTAACCAGTGCTTTACCTAGTCCTAATTTTCTATGATTTGGATGTATTACAACTCCAATATCTGCTAATTTTTCACCCCAAAACCAATAGCTTGCAACTCCTACTAACTTATCATCATAAAAACAACCATATACAACTTCATCTTCAACACTCACTAATCCCTCATCTAAGTCTTTTTTTGTACACTCTTTTTTAAATTCATCAAATTCATTTTTATATCCTTTATCTATTTTAGATATTTTGTATCCATCTTTAACTAATACGTCACTATAATCTAAAGGATTTAAAAACATATAGATTGTTTTATCCCTAATTTTATGATTATTAAGTTTTAATTCGTTTTTTAATTCATCTATAGAAATCTTTGAACTTAAATGATTATCTTTAAACTTTTTTATATCATCATATAAAGATGGTGCTGTAGCAATCAGTGAATTTTCTTTCATCTGATATATTGTTACTTTTTTACCTCTTTCATTTTTTTCTCTTTTAACTAATTTAATATTTTTAAAGTCTGTCGAAATATCTATTAAATTACTTATCTCTAGTTGAATTGTTTTTTCAAATTGTATAGTATCACTCATTTATTTATCCCCCTTCTTTGAATTACAGTTTATTTTTTCTTTTCTAATGCTACATCCTACACACCCCTTTTATTTTACTTAATATTCCTATAATTCCTCTTAATTACTTATTCTCTTGTTTTCGAATTTATCCTTCTTTTTTATTAAATACTCTTAAGTTTGATATGTAATAAAAATTATGTTAAAATACTTTCGCTAGATGAAGTAAACTAAAGGAGGTATATATGTATAAACTTGTAGTATGTGATATGGATGGCACCTTACTTAACAGCAAAGGTGTGATTTCAAATAAAAATATTTTAACACTTAAAAATTTAATTAAAAATGATATACAAGTTGCAATAGCAACTGGACGAATACATCCCTCAGCTAGTACTTTTGGTAAACAAATAGGTATAAAAACACCTCTTATTACTTGTAATGGGGCTATTATTAAGGATTTAAATGAAAAAGAATATTTTAAAAATAAAATTACCTTTAGAGATTGCTTAGAAGTTTTTAATGAATGTAAAAAACATGATATACTTCTTCAATTTTACACTGAAGATACCTGTTATATTGAAAAATCAAAGAGTGAAAGAAATAAATTTATTGAATGGTGTAAAAATTTAGAAGGAGAAAAAAATGTAACCTATAAAGAAATTGATAATGCTTATGATTGGTTAAAAGAAAATAAAGATACAAATATATTTAAGATTTTAATGAATACAGAAGATGATAAATTACGAAAAAATTTAAAAAACAAATTTAAAAAAATTGAATCGATAGAATGCTTAAGCTCTTGGTCTACAAATATTGAAATTATGAACAAAGGAGTATCTAAGGGACAAGCCGTTAAAAAATTAGCTGAAATGCTTAATATTAAACGGGATGAAATAATTTGTTTTGGTGACAATGAAAATGATTTAAGTATGATAGAATATGCAGGGCTAGGTGTAGCTATGGGAAATGCTAACGAAGGAGTAAAGAAGTTAGCTGATTATATAACTATTTCAAACGATGAAGATGGTATATCCCATGCTGTATCTAAATTAATTAAAAATGTTGTCTAATTAAAAATTCCTCTACTTAAATTAAGTAGAGGAATTTTTTTATTTTATAAAATTAAAATTACTTATATCTTCAAAAGTATAATCCTTTTTTACTATCCCCTTTGATTTAGTCCATTCAAGAACACTTCTAAAAGTTTCTTTATCAAGTTTATTAGCTTTTTTATAATCAGAATTATTATTTAAATATCCTTTTATAGTATTAGGAAACCCATAGTTTGTTAATACTTTACTATACTCTTTTGCATCTGTATTATTAATATATTCCACAGCTTTATTATAACCTCTATAAAAGGCTTTAATTGCCCCTTTATTTTCATTAGTAACTTTTTCATTAAATAAAATTGCTCCAGCTTTTATACCGTATTCTTTTGAACTTGCTAATACATTTCCCCCTTTTTTTGATAGCATTGATGCTTGAGGTTCAGTAAATATAACTGAATCAACTTGATTAGATAATAAAGCTTCAAAACGTGTAGGTATAGAAGGAATTACAACGGTTTTATATTTAATGTTATTTTCTTTAGCCATTTCATCCATAATATATTCTAAAACAAAATTTGGTACTAAAGATACTTCTTTATTATTAAGTTTCTCAAAGCTATCTATACCTGAGTTTGGTGCAGTTAATAATTTAAAATCTTCGTTTATATCCGATGTAATCTTCATGTTAAATCCAGCATCATGATAAGTTAAAGAAGTCATAATATCTGCAATAATTCCATCTATCTTTCCTGTTTGTACCGCTACATTACGTTCATTAGGTGAATTGAATGGAACTACTTCTACTTTTAAACCCTCTTTTTCAAAATAACCTTTATCATGAGCTACAATTATAGGAATTGCCCCTTCTGCAGGTAATACTCCAAACTTTATTTCTTCTTTAATTACTTCTTTATTACCACAACCAAATACTGATACTGTGGATATTATAAGTATTAATATTAGTAAAAATATTTTCTTCATTTATATCCTCCATCCTATTTTTAATCTATTAATATTTTTTTAAAATCATCTAAATCATAATTTAAAAACACACCATTTCTGTGGATCTTCAAAGGATTAGTTTTTATTGAATTTTTACCACTTTCTGTTGTAAAGGCTAATAAAAATTCTAATTCTTTTAACCAATCTAAAACATCTTCTGTAAAAATCCCAAAGGGATAAGCAAATACTTTTTTTACATCAACAAATTCATCACATGCTTTAACATCCTTAAAAAAAGTCAATTTATCTATGGTTTGTGAAGCAGTTAAACCATTTCTTCTAGTATGTAATCTTTTAGTATGATTTGCATATTCAAAAACATCACTTATTTTTTCTAATTCTTTCTTTGATAAACAAACTGATTTAGAATTTGAGTATTCTTTCTCTTTATTAAAAAGCCAATCTAGGACTACAAATCCTACTGCATTAAAATTATATTTTTTTAATATTGGATAAGCATATAAAAGCACAGACTTATACATATCATCAAAGGTTAGTAATACTGATTTTTTAGGTAATGGTTTATTATTATATAAAAAGTCTATAATATCTTTAAGTTCTAATGTAGTATAATCATTTTCATAAAGATATCTCATTTGTTTTTTAAACTCCTTTAAAAAAACAAATAAAGGTTTAGGTAATACATCTTGATAATCTTGATTAACTTTAATATTTGATTTATTATCAATATCAAAGTCTTCTTTTTTTATAATTTCATGATACATTAATACATGGAAACCCTTCATAAATCCTCCTTTTTTAATATTAGTAAAATTTAAAAATATTGTTTAAAATTATACAAACATAATGGCCTGTTTTAGATTTTATCATAAATATTAACTTTATTTGTATTTTGTAAGTTTAGTAAATAAAAATCATTAATTAATATAATAACTAATCTAAATAATTTTTAAATAAAAAAACTGTATTTAATAACTAAATACAGTTTTTATTCAATGACTTTAATTAGTTTTATCCCCTCATTAAAGCCCCCTCTTTTTTCTTTTTTGTTTTTCCTTATTTTTTCTACCTCTTTTTTTGATACGTTATTATTTTCTATAATAGCATAAATTACTTCTAGTATATCAGCTATTTCTTCAATATCATTTGATTCAATATATTCCTCTACTTCTTCTCTTAACTTTTTATTTAATAATTCCTTTAATTCATCTTTCTTTACTATCTCTGTTAAATACTTTTTATTATCAGCCTCAATAATATTAGGTATTTTATCTCTAACAAGTTTATTATATATTATTTCTTTCAAATAATTTCACTCCCAATTATTAAATTTCTTTTGTTTCTTTACATTTAGGATAATTCGTACATCCCCAAAACTCATTACCTTTATATTTACCTCTAGTAGCAGTTCTTTTAACCATTTTTGTCTTACATTTAGGGCATATAGGAACTACACTTTCTTTAACAGTACTATCAGCTTTCCTTTCTATTTTATTTTTTTTCAATACTATATTAATATTTTCCTTCAGTTCATTAACTGTATAACTATTTTTATTCTTTACTCTAATTAATGGAAGTTTTGCAGTTTTAAAAACTTTATTTACAAAGTTATCTCTCTCTATACGATCCTTTCTATTATGGGACGAATCATCCAGCTCAATACCACATAAAGGTTTAAGAGTATCCTTTTTACATAATAAAAAGTCAACATGCTTACGATTAATTTTATTTATATATTTCATTTTTTCATTTTTACTACTCACAAAAAAAATGTCCTTTAAATTAACCTTCGGACAAATAATCATATCTCCATAAATCGCTTGATTTAATACTTTTAAGAAAGACTTTTCTGCTTCTGATAAAAAATCATCCCTTATTGCATAAGGAAATTTTTCTTCTTCTTTAGTTTCCTTAGTAAACAATTTTAAAAAAGGTAGAATGATAGATAAACACCCAGCATTTTCTTTAGACATAAGTAACCCCCTTAATGTTAGACTCCTATGGTATATTATACCATAGGAGTCTAAAAAAGATAAACACACTAATAAATAGTGTGTTTAAAAATTTCTATTTAACTGCTGCTGTTACACTCATCTCCACAAGAATATAATCTCTAGCCATTTTTGCTTCAACACATGCTCTTGCTGGTTCGAATCCTTCATCTACCCAAGAATCCCAAATTTCATTCATATCTTCAAATAAAGACATATCCTTTAAATAAATTGTTGTTGAAAGAATATGATGTTTGTCAGAACCATATTTTTCTAGTAAATCTTCAATCTTTTGTAAAACAACTTTTGTTTGTTCTTTAACATCCTTTTCTTTATCTCCACAAGTTTGTCCGCAAAGGTATATTGTATTATTATGTACAATAGCGCGACTCATTCTTCCTGTTCCTTCATATCTTTTAATTTCCATCTAAACTCCTCCATTTCTAACTTTTTTAATTCTTCAAAATAATTATACTAAACTTATAAAATTACTGCAAATTAGATAATTATAAGAAGTTAATATGTAATTATGCTTTGATATCTATTGTATTTCCTAACTTTGGATCTAAAGATTTTAAAGTTTCAGTATTAGTTTTCATCATATTATTAATAAAAGTATTTGCTTGTTTACTATTATTCATTATTTTTTTCATTACTGAAATACTTGCTTGTTGTTTTACTTTCATTTGATTTAATAACATTGATGTTTTCCCTACATCCACAATATCCCTCCTATTGATTGTCTAGCCAAAATATCTTACTGTCCTTATCTAAAGTACTTATTTCTTTACTTAATTTATCAATCTCTTCATTTAATTTTGTTATTTCTTCTTTACTTAATTCATTATTTTTTACATACTCTGTTAGTGTTTTCATTTTAGTAAGCTTTATTTCTATTTCCTCTAGGGCTTTTATTCTATCTTCAACCCATTTTAGTTTTTCTTTTTTTCTCATATCTTCATCATTATACATAAAATTAAACTCCATTTTAATATTTTCTACACTTATTATTATCGACAAAACTTATAATTATTTTAATTTTCAAGATAAAAGACATCCGCTTAATTGTGAACTGACCCATGTCAAGTAGACAGATAATTAAATTAAAATGTTATGCACATATGGATGCATGGTTTCGATATTCTAGAGGAGCCATGCATCTTAACTTTTTTTGAAATCTTTCTTTGTTGTAAAACTCAATGTATTCAACTATTTTTTCTATTAGTTCTTTAAGAGATTTGAACTTCTTTCCATAAAACATTTCAGATTTTAGCGTAGCAAAGACTTTAAGCTCAAATTCTCTTTTTTTTCTTAATGCTCTTTCTTTTTCTAATTCAAGCTTTAACTTCTGATTTTCCGTTAAATTACTTTCATCAACTTCAGACTTTGGTTTTGGTCCACGCTTTTTATACTTGAGAGCTTCTGGTCCTTCGGCCATGTAAGCTTTAGTCCATTTATATACAAGTGCATAGGTGACTTAATATTTATCAGCTGCATCTTTATAGTTCACATTATTTTGGGTAACCCACTTTACTATTTCTAATCTTTCTTTATATGTAGTTTTTCTTGATTTCATGGTATAGACGTCTCCTTTAGGATTATAATCTTTAATCTCTATACCATTATACCATTTGTTAATCCATGTTATAACAACTGAAGTAGAAATATTATACTTAGCAGCTAAGTCCGGGGTTGAACATTCACCTGAGTAATATTCTTATATTACTGATAATTTACTATATGAACGGTTTTCATTTGATGTTTCAAGTGCACTACATCCATATTCTTTATATATTAGATACCATTGACGTACAGTGCTCTTTTCAGCTCCAATAAGTTTTAATACTTATGAAACTTCCATTACCTTTTTCATAATCTTCACAAGCTTTAATTTTAATTTCTTTACTGAATTTTGTTTTTTTCCATAAAAAAATACCTCCAAGTAGATAGTCTATTTTAATTAATTAGACTGTCTACTTTGGAAGTATCATATCATTGAGGATGTCTTTTAATTATTTCTCTGGTATAAAACTTTCAACTAATTTTTCATTTTCTTTTATCCATTCTTTTGCTACTTCAGCAGGCTCTTTATCACTATCTGCTATCATACCCATTAGACCACCTAATTCTTTATCATTAAGTTTCAAGTTCTTTAAAAATTTAGCTGCATCAGGATGATCTTCTTTAAATCCATTTCTTACTATATTATATATACTTTCAGTCTCTCCATATATCTTTTTCGGATCTTTTAGAAATTTAAGATCGTATCTTGCAAATTTCCAGTGGGGTTTCCACCCTGTTACTATAACAGGTTCTTTATTTGATATAGCATCTGCTAATTTTGCAGTCATAACAGGTCCACTACTTTCTACTAAGTCATATCCTAAATCATATTCTTTAATAGCTTTTTCAGTTGTATCCATTATACCTGCTCCAGAACCTACACCAATAATTTTTCCATTAAATTCATCTTTAACATTATTCATTTCTTCAATTGAATCTATATCTACATATTCAGGTACAACTAAACCTATACGCGCTCCTTCGTAGTTAGTACCTAATTTTTCAACTTCATCTCCAAATTTTTTAATATAATCTTTATGTGTTATAGGTAACCAAGTTCCTAAAAAAGCATCAAATTCACCCTGGGAAACTGATGTGAATATTAACCCTGGCTCTGCTATGGTTACTTCAACTTGATACCCCATTTTTTCTTCTAATATTGCTTTAGCTAAATTTGTTATTGCTATTCCATCTGCCCAATTTCCTACACCAAACTTTATTTTTTTAGCATTTTCTTGTTTTTTATCATCTGGCTTTTGGTTATCTTGACAACCTGTTAAAACAAGACTCATTCCTAAAATTAACACTAATGCCAGTAACAAAAATTTTTTCAGATTACTAATATTAACCCTCCTAATTTGATTGTTTGAGTATATTTAGTCATAATTAACAAACAACTAATAATATGTAGATTTAATATCTACACGTTCAAATACTAACAAATAATCTTTACTAGGTCAAATAAAACATTAAATCCTTTTTTACATTACTCTAAAAATCTTACAATTACTTCTCTGGTATAAAACTTTCAACTAATTTTTCGTTTTCCTTTATCCATTCTTTCGCTACTTCATCAGCCTCTTTATCACTATCTGCTATCATTCCCATTAAACTACCTAACTCTTTATCATTAAGCTTTAAATTTTCTAAAAACAAAGCAACTTCTGGATTGTCTTCTTTAAAGCCTTTTCTTACTATATTATAAATATCTTCAGTTTCACCATATATCTTTTTAGGATCTTTTAAAAATTTAAGATCATACCTTGCAAATTTCCAATGGGGTTTCCAACCTGTTACTATTACAGGTTCTTTATTTGATATAGCATCTGCTAATTTTGCAGTCATAACAGGTCCACTACTTTCTACTAGTTCATAATCAAGATTATATTCTTTGATTGATTTTTCAGTTTTCTTCATTATTCCTGCACCAGAACCTATACCAACAATTTCTCCATTAAATTCATCCTTAACACTATTCATTTCCTCTATTGAATCTATATCTACATATTCAGGTACTACTAAACCTATACGTGCACCTTCATAGTTAGTGCCTAATTTTTCAATTTTATCTCCAAATTTTTCTAGATAACTATCATGAGTTACTGGTAGCCAAGAGTCTAAAAATGCATCATACTCTCCCTGTGCAATAGATGTATATATAAGCCCAGGCTCTGCTATGGTTACTTCTACTTCATATCCCATTTTTTCTTCTAATATTGCTTTAGCTAAGTTTGATAAAGCTATTCCTTCAGCCCAATTTCCAACTGCGAATTTTACCTTTTCCTTCTTTTGGACATTATCTTCTTTTTCTTTGTCCGGCTTTTGACTATCTTGACAGCCTGTTAAAATTAAACTCATTCCTAAAACTAAAACAAGTGCTAATACAAAAAATCTTTTAAATATATTCATACATAACCCTCCTATATTTGTATTGTTTGACTATTATTAGTCACAATTATTATATTTCTAATAATATGTAGACTTAAAACTCTTACGTTTAAATATAGTAACAAAGAAGGAAGAATAAGTCAAATATTTATATTTTAATTAATTTAACTTAATATAAAAAAACTAATATCTCTTATTTTAAAACTAATCGAGTAGGAGGTAGATAATTATTTTATCTACCGACCTCTCACACCACCATACGTACCGTTCGGTATACGGCGGTTCATTAAGACAATCTAAATTTTTCATACTGTGAAGATAAACTTATAAAAC
>VEND01000166.1 GCA_009711765.1 Bacillota bacterium
CAAAACAATGGGCTATTTTGCTTATTTTTATGCAAAAAAATCAAATCTGTTAATAAAGATATTACTCCTATTTTACTTATCCACAACAAACTTTTCATCTACTCTCAAAAAAATGGGGAAACTCTAACTCTTTAGACTTTTTAACTTTCAATTTATTCCATATAACATTTTCACTTATTAACAAATCATTTATAAGTAGCAATAAATAATTTTTTTCATAATCTAATATTGAAAGAAATATTATTATGGAGGTGTTTAAATGGATAATAACTACTCATTAGAAAATGATTATGAATATGACTACAATTTAGATGATTCATATGAATCAGAACAATATCCCCCGTTTGGACCTAGTTTCGGTCCTGGCTATGGACCTGGTAGACCTGGATATGGCCCTGGATATGGTTACAGACGTCCACCTTTTATACCTAGATATGGTTATAGACGTCCATATTTTTATGGACCTTACTATGGCTTTAGAAGATTTTTCTTCCCGTTCTATGGATATAGACGAAGATATTGGTAGAGTGAACATGAAAAGACCAGCTCTCTGTGAACTGGTCTTTTATGTATTATTCAACTTAAACTATAGATATAATATTTCCTATATCTGTTTTTGTTTTTTTTACCGTTCCTTTTGAAAGTTCAATAACATATTTTGAATCTTTAACTACTTTAGTTACTTGCCATGGTTTTAAATTTTCTATAATTTTTATTACTTTATTATCTTCACTTACAAATAAAACATCTATACTAAACTTCATAAAAAACATATGTACACTTTTACATGGTTTTATTATTAAAGCTTCATCTTCATTTAAGCTATTTTTACCTAATAAGCCCTTTAATCTTGAAAAAAAGTTATCCGCTATATAACAATTATTTGCTAGTACCTTTTTTAAAGTTTTATTTTTTAGAATTACTTTTTTCATAATATCACCTAATTACCAAAAGTATTCATCATTTTAATAACAGCAGGCCCTAGTAATACAGCAAATATAGTTGGAAAGATGAAAAATATCAAAGGGAAAAGTATCTTAACAGGTGCCTTCATAGCCTTCTCTTGGGCTCTCTGACGTCTTTTTTCTCTCATTTGGACCGATTGCACCCTTAATACCTTACTTACTCCTACACCTAACTCATCGGCTTGTATTAAAGAACCTACAAGGGTCGTTAAATCAGATACTTTACATCTTTCACTCATATCCCTTAGAGCCTCTCTTCTACTTTTTCCTATTCTCATTTCATTTAAAACCTTACTAAACTCATCTGCTAAAACCCCTGGCATTTTTTCTACTAATCTTGATAATGCCCCATCAAAGGATAATCCTGCTTCAACACTTACTGTTAATAAATCAAGTACATCTGGTAATGTTTTTACTATTTCTTTTTGTCTTTTATTTTTATATTGTTTTATAAAAAGTCTTGGAAAAAGGTTAAATATTAATATTGCTATAATTATACCGAAGAACATTCTAGATATTAGTATGTTGTTAATTATAGCTATTATTATTAAAATTAAAGGTAGAATTATACTTAATAATAATCTTATTAAAAACCATTGATTAATACTTAAATTATAAGGATACCCTGCAACTTTAAGTTCATCTTCTATTCTAGTTTTCATACCTGTGGGTGTTATTTTAGATATAATATTCGATGTATTATCTGCTATAGGTTTTATAACCCTTTCAAAAAAGGATACATTTAGTTCTTCTAAATCAGGATTTATTTCCTTTGATTTTCCCTTTATCTTTTCAAGTCTTAAAAGTACTTTTATCTTGTCCTTAAATAAGGAATTTAAAAATAAGTAAGCCAAAATAAAAACTAGCAAAAAAATTAAAAAAACAATAACTGAAAGCATATCTTCCACCCCTATACTTCAATTTTCACTATTTTATTAATAAGTATAATACCTATTAATTGATTTAGTATTGCAACTATTAAAATAGCTATCCCTACTTTAGTTTCAAATAAACCATTAAGATATTCAGGGTTTATTAAAAATAAAGCCCCTCCTAAGGCTAAGGGTAATAAAGATACAATAATCCCAGATAATCTACCTTGGGCTGTTAGTGTTTTAATTTCTCCCTTAAGCTTTACCCTTTCTCTTATGGTACTTGATATTGTATCTAGTATTTCAGAAAGATTACCACCGACTTGTCTTTGTATTAAAACAGCTGTAACCATTAGTTCTAAATCATCACTTTCTACCCTCTTTATTAAACTTTCTAAAGCTTGTTCTGTAGGTATACCTAGTCTCATTTCCTTTAATACTTTTCCAAATTCTTTATTTATTGGTTCAGGCATTTCCCTTGCAGCTGAATCTATTGCCTGTAAAAAGCTATGTCCTGCTTTAAGGGAATTAGATATAAGTACTATGGCATCTCCTAATTGATTATTAAACATTTTATATCTTTTATTTTTCCTAATCTTTATTATTTGTTTAGGTATTAAAAGTCCTAAAATAGAAAATATAATAGCTATAGCCATTGTATTGAAAATATTTATAGTAAAAAGAAATAATAAAACACATAAAAGAATTTGTATAGCTATAAGTTCTTCTCCCTTTAAAGGAATACCTGCCTTTATAATTTCAAATTGGGTTTTTTCAATATATCTTTTTAAGTAATCAATATTAGATATCTTACTACCTAGTGAATTTAATAATTTTCTTGGTTTTATATTAATTTTAGTTTCCTTTTCTATAATTTCTTCTTCAGTTCTACCTTCAAAATACTTTCCTAATCTTTCTATTGATCTTTCCTTTGAAAATAAAGATAAAATACTATATATTAATAATCCACTTGATATAAAAATTAAAAATGGGTAAAGATATAACATTTTTTACACCTCTACTCTAAAATATTTGGTGGTATATTTACTCCTCTTCCCTTAAGCTTGTCTAAAAATTTAGGTTTAATCCCTGTATATTTAAAATCGCCCTTTACCTTTCCTCTATCATCATATCCGTTATGTTCAAACTTATATATATCCTGTAAAACTATTACATCACCTTCTAAGCCTTGTACCTCTGCTATGCTTGTTATTTTTCTACTTCCATCCCTTAGTCTTGATTGCTGAACTATAACATCAACTGCTGATGTTATTTGCTCTCTTATAGCCCTTATAGGTAGCTCCATACCTGCCATTAAAACCATTGTCTCAAGTCTTGATAACATATCCCTTGTGGAATTGGCATGTCCTGTTGTCAATGAACCATCATGCCCTGTATTCATAGCTTGAAGCATATCTATAGCTTCTCCTGAACGAACCTCACCTACTACTATTCTATCAGGACGCATTCTCAAACTATTTTTTACTAGATCCCTAATATTAATTTCTCCCTTTCCTTCAATATTAGGAGGTCTTGTTTCTAATCTAACAACATGGTCCTGATGCATCTGTAATTCTGCAGCATCCTCTATAGTAACTATTCTTTCATCATTTGGTATAAAAGATGATAATACATTTAGTGTTGTTGTTTTACCACTACCTGTACCTCCTGAAACTATAACATTTAACCTTCCTTCAACACACAATTTAAGTAACTTTGCCATTTTAGAATTCAATGTTTTAAAGCCAATTAAATCAGATACTTTAAAGGGATCTTCTGAAAATTTTCTTATAGTTATTGTAGGTCCATTTAAAGCAAGGGGTGGAATTATTGCATTAACCCTCGAACCATTAGGAAGTCTAGCATCAACCATAGGAGAACTTTCATCTATTCTTCTACCTAGGGGGGCTACTATTTTTTCTATCACATGAAGAACATGATTATCATCTTTAAATTTAACATCAGAAAGTACTAATTTTCCATTTCTTTCAACATAAATACTATCTGGTCCATTTACCATTACCTCTGAAACATCACTATCATTTAATAAAGGAGTTATCGGTCCAAAACCTATTATCTCATCTAATATTTCACTTAAAATTTTATTTCTATCATTTCTTGTTATTGCTAAACTATTCTCTTCAAGATAATCTTTGATTATATCTTCTATCTCTTTTTTTAGTTCTTCATTATCTTCTCCGACATCCTTTAAGTCAATAGTTAACTCTTCTATAACTTGATTTTGTAGTGTGCTTTTTAATTCTAAATGAGGATCTTTCGTATTTTCTTTTTTAATCTCTTCCTCATTTTTATTTTTTTTATTTAACCTTTTACTTAAAGACATAATTTTTCACCACCTAGTATTCACCAGTTATAATCATATTACCTAATTCTTCTAGGCCTTTAAATATTTTATTATTTCTTCTCTTTCTCATGAAAGGATGTCCTTTATTTATTGAAGTTACAACTGTCTTTTTATCCTCAGGTATAAATTTAGTTACATCCCTTTCTAATGTTTCTATTAATTCTTTGTATTTAATTCCAAACTTTTGTGTTGCATTATTTACTAATATTTTCACCTTTTCATCTGAATAATTTAATGAATCCATAACTTGAAGTCCTAATTTCATATTTTTAACAGAGGGAATATCCATAGTTGAAATAAAGAATAGTTTATCAGAAATATCTAAAGCAGTTAAAGTTACTTCTTCAAAATTAGTCGGTGTATCTATAATTATATATTTATACTTTTCTTTTAATACCTTTATAATTATTTTTATATGTTCTGGATTAATATAATCTGCATACTCAGGCTTTATAGGTGCTGATAACAGTTTAACTCCTGATGAATCCTCCATTAAATACTCTTCTAAAATGTCAATATTTAAATCAGAAATATCTTCAATCAAATCAGTTATCGTCTTAGTTGGGGTTATATCAAACATTAATGATGCATCCCCAAATTCTAAATCTAAATCCATTACAACTACTTTATCTTCAGTTTGTCTTTTAATACTAATTGCAGTATTAATAGCTATTGTAGTCTTTCCTACACCACCCTTAGTACTAAAAACACTTAAAACCCTAGGTTTTTTAGTTGTATTTTTATCAGAACTTACCTTTTTAAAATAATTTTTTCTATCCTGTTCTTTGTTATACGCACTATGAATTGTATTTGTTAGAGTATCTATATTAAAGGGTTTTACTATATATTCCTTTGCTCCTGATATCATAGCCTTTTTTAAATATTCAGTTTCACTTTGTACTGACATCATAATAACAATAACTTCAGGTAATTTTTTAGTTATTATATCTGTAGTTTTTAATCCATTTTTCCCTGGCATATTTATATCCATTAAAATAATATCTGGTACTAATTCAAATGCAAGGTCTATTGCCTCATCACCATTAGACGCTTTACCTATAATTTCAATACTTTCATCAAAGGATAAAAGTGTCTCAATTAAATTTATAGTATCATCAACATCATCTGCTATAAGTACTCTTATTTTTTCAGCCATGTTTTCACTCCCATTTACTTAATATATTTTCCTTTAGGAGGTACTATATCTTCCCTTATAGTTCCTTTAGTATTAAATGTATCTTTCTCTCTTATTGGCCTTAAAGATAACTTTAATCTTCCTATATCCTCACCATGTACTAATTTTTCTCCCTCTAGGGGAGTTACTGCTAAAGTTACTGGATATTTCATAGGTACCTCTTTTCTTTTTTCTTCTTTTCTAGTCATATCTTTACTTACTGAAAGAACTAATTTATCCTGTAACAATAATTTAGTTATAGGAGGATACGCCATTTTTATACCACTTGATTTAAAATCTTTTTTATTTACTGTTACATATACATCTACAAAATCACCTGGTTTTATTAAATCCGCAACTCCACTTATCTCATCTATAGCTACTGAAATAGCTCTTTTACCCTTAGGAATTCTAAGGCTTAGATCTTTATCTTTTTCTTCTATTAATCTATCCTTTGGTATTACTTCACCCTTTAAAATTTTTCCCTTTGAATACTTTCCTATTATTTTACTTTCATCCTGTATGGAGTTAACAATATGACTTTCTTTAAGTACCTTAATCTCTTCAAGCATCTCAGCAGTTATTTTATATCGTGGTAATATATCCTGTTTTGCAACAACTATATTTATGTATTCTTCTTTCTTATTAGCATTTTTTATTCCCTTTATATAAGATAAACTTAAATATGCAGTTATTACTGATAATATTAGTGCAACTAACAATATTTTTTTATTAAATTTATTCATATTATTCCTCCCTAAATCTTAATGGGTTAATTTTACTCCCTTTAAACCATAATCAGTTTGCCCTTCACTTATATCTCCATTAGTAGTAAATTCAATAAACCTACCTACTATTTCAAGTTGTCCTTTGCTTTTCTGTGCATCCTCCATAAAAAAAAGTGCAAAACCAACTATTTTAACTTCCTCTCTACCATCAACTGCTAAGGAATCTACAATTGGTATAGTCCATAATCTTAAGGAATCTTTAGTAAAATTTTCAAATGTAGAATAATCACTATCAGTTATATAATTTATTCCCTTTCTAGTTGGTCCTGCCATATTACCTGTTTCAGTATCTATAATATCCCCTACTTCGAGTTTTCCTTTATATCCAAATTTTATATTATATCTAAAATTACTAGCACCAGTTCCTCCTAAAGCAACTGCACCATAGTTTCCGTTATATCCATCTCCACCATCTTCTTTTAATATAAACCTTTCACCGTATTCAAATGTTTGGTCTTCTACTACTAAAGGTCTTATGCCATCATATACTTTAGAAACCGGTCCTACTAGGGCCTTTGCCTTAGATGCTACATCAGTTGAATCCATTCCTAAAACTTTTGCAAAGTAATATTGAACTTCAGTTAAAACATCTACTTCTATCTTAGAATTATCCTCAGATACTGATATATTAAAAGAATCTAGAGAAACATTATTTTTATTTAAATATTCATTAGCAACATTTAAAGCTTTATCAGGATCTGTAGGAAGTTCTAATGCCCCTGCTAAAGCAGCAGAATCTGCTGCATTAGATAGTTTTCTTCTTTCTATAAAGGTTAATCCTACATCAGTAACCAAAGCAAAAAAACCTAAAATAACTGTCATTGCTAAAACAGTTACTACATAAGTTGCACCCCTTTCATTTTTAAACATAATATCCCTCCTATTCAACTCGCATTACAGTTTCTGTTTCTATATGAAAAGGATTTGGTATTATACTCTCAATAATAGGAACAATGATATCTACATCATAACCGATATTAACTGTAACAGAATCTCCTCTATTTCTACTACTTGGAGATATTGTAACGCTCATATTTGATGAATTTAAAGTATTAGAACTTAAACTTACTGTTTCTAAAATTTCACTGTCGCTATCACCTAAAGAGGCACTTCTAGCCCCTTCCCTTGAGGCATGATTTATAATAAGATAAGCATTCATTACTCTTCCAGACTCAAAAACCCCCATTAAGATTATAAGTATAATGGGGAGTAATATAGCTAATTCAACGATTGATTGACCTTTTTCATTTTTAATGTATTTTTTAGGCATCCTTTCACCTCCATACATCTTTACAAAAAGACCTTACAAAAGTAAGGTCTTCTTGTAAAAAAGCATGTGAATTTTTAAATTTTAAGGAGTTAAAGTATTTGTTATAGAAGTTAAAGTCGCTCCTATTCCACCTTGAAGTGCAGTTAATCCACCAACTAATAATATAGCTACAAGTGCAATTATAAGTGCGTATTCTACCATTCCCTGTCCTCGTTCATCATTTTTAAGTTCATTTAAATAATTAAATAAGTTCAAAAACATCCTAATCACCCCGTTGTTTTATTTGTTGTTGTTTAATTAAATTATATCTTAGGAATTCATAAATTGATATCCACTAGAAGGTGTAATTTCATACACCTTAAGTTGTATTTTTTTAATAGTCCTCTTTACCTAGATAAAGTTTATTTTTAAAAATTTAACTAAATAAATATGTAATTTTTACTTCTTTAGTTTGATTTTTTTGATATTATATAATTAAGAAAACTTTGTAAAGGGAGGATATCATGGAAAAAATATCTGTAATGGTAGTAGATGATCACCCTCTTATACGGGAAGGGTTAGTTAAAATACTTAAGCTAGATGAAAGTATAGAAACTGTAAAACAGGCATCTAGTGGAAAGGACGCTATTAAATTAATTAAAAAATTTACTCCTGATGTTATACTCCTTGATATAAATATGCCTGAAATCAACGGATTAAAAACATTAAAACAAATAAAAAAAATAAATAATCAAATAAAAATTATAATATTAACAATACATAATGATGAAGAATATCTATTCAATGCATTAGATATAGGGGCTAATGGTTATATATTAAAAGATTCTAATTCAGATACTATACTTAAAGCTATAAAAAAAGTCTATAAAGGTGAAACATATATACAACCAAGTCTATCAAGTTTACTTATAAAAAAGTATAAAAATAAAAAAACTTCAAAGAAAAAAATAATTCAAACATTAACTAACAGAGAGTATGAAATATTATCCCTTATTGCTAAAGGACTTAGTAATGAGGATATTTCTAATAAACTTTTTATTAGTGAAAAAACAGTGAAAAGACATATATCTAATCTATATAAAAAATTAGATGTCAAAGATAGAATAAATGCAGCTATTTTTGCTTATAAAAATAACATAGAAAAACCTTAGGTTCTCACCTAAGGTCTATTTAAGGAGGCTCTTAAAAGAGCTTTAATGGACTGGTACTACAAAGGAATTTAATATTTTATTAAACTCTTTTATACTGTTTTTATTTACATTGATGCAGTTATTATTCTCTATATCAATAATCTTATATCCTTTATCCTTTGGTAAAACTACTTTTCTTACTCTTAAATCATTAGCATCATCGATACATTCTTTTAACCTCTTATTAAAAACTTTTCTCTCTACATTAAAACCTTTCTTTATTAAAAAATTCTCTAAACTATAAATATCACCTTTGTTATCTTTCTTATATAGAATTCTAAAATCCACACTTTTTTTTCTCAATCTCCATTCCCCCAAACGGTTTTATTGCTTTAATGTAATAAACTTTATCTATAATATAATACTTTTTACTTTATTTGTCAAATTATTTTGTGTATCTGTTAAATAATTCTTTTTTTATTTCATCGATATCTATATCCATTTCAACCATTAAAACAAATAGGTGATATATTAAATCAGACATTTCGTATATAGTTTCTTCCTTACTATTATTCTTTGCTCCAATAATAACTTCGCTTGCTTCTTCCCCTACTTTTTTTAATATTTTATCTAATCCCTCATCAAATAAATAATTTGTATAAGAATCCTTTTTTGGATTTACTTTTCTTTCCTTTACAGTTTCATATAACTTATCTAATATGTTTTCTACACCCTTAATTTCATTATAAGATTTAAGGATATTATTATAAAAACATGAATACTTTCCTGTATGGCAAGCAACTCCCTTTTGATCAACCTCAACTAATAATGTATCGCCATCACAATCATAGTACATGTTTTTCACCTCCTGGTAATTCTTCGAAGTTTCTCCTTTATTCCATAACTTATTCCTACTTCTACTAAAAAACCAAGTCCTTTTTGTTTCTATAGTCTTTTTTATAGATTCTTTGTTCATATATCCAAGCATTAATACTTTTTTAGTATTAATATCTTGTATTATAGCAGGGATTAAACCTTTAGAATCAAATTTAATATCATTTATAAAATCCATCTAATCATTCCTTCTCATATTAATTCCGTTATCATTTAAATATTTCTTTAAATCAGGTATTTTAATTTCTTTAAAATGAAAAACTGAGGCAGCTAAGGCTGCATCTGCTTTGGCATTTTTAAATACATCTAAAAAGTCTTTAGCTTCTCCTGCACCACCTGATGCAATTATAGGAACATTTACTATATTTGAAAGTTTATTAATTAAATCACTATCATAGCCTTTTTTAACTCCATCTGTATTAATGCTATTTATAACAATCTCACCGGCACCTAAATTAACTCCTTTTTTAGCCCACTTAAAAACATCTAATCCTGTATCTTTTCTACCTCCATTAATAAAAACATTATAACTATCCTTAACTTTCTTAGCATCTATACTTAAAACAACGCATTGACTGCCAAATTTAGATGCAGCTTTCTTGATTAAATCAGGATTTTTTACAGCTTGGGAATTTATTGATACTTTATCTGCTCCTGCTCTTAATATTTTAGTAAAATCTTCTATGCTTTTTATACCGCCTCCAACTGAAAAAGGTATAAAAACCTCTTTAGCAGTATCTTTAACCACATCTAAAAAAATATCCCTATCTTCATAGGAAGCTGTTATATCATAAAATACCAATTCATCAGCTCCCTGATCATTATAATATTTTGCAAGCTCTACAGGATCACCTACATCCTTTATATCCTTGAATTTTGTCCCTTTAACAACCCTTCCATTCCGTACATCTAAACAGGGGATAATTCTTTTAGTTATCATTTTACCACCCCAACTCTTTAAGTTTTTCTAAATTAATTTTTCCTGTATATAAAGCCTTTCCGACTATGGCTCCTTCTACTTTAGATTTTTTCAATCTTTTTATATCCTTTATACTACTTACTCCCCCAGAAGCTATTATATTTATAGAAGTTTTTTCTTTTAACTCTTTATAAATTTGAAAATTAGGTCCCTCCATCATTCCATCCTTAGATATATCAGTGTAAACTATAGTCTTTACTCCTAATTTTTCTATATCCTTGATAAAATCTAAATCTTTAATCCTAGTTGACTGCGTCCAACCATCAACGGCTATAAAACGATCCTTAACATCTATTGAAACTATAATTTTTTCACCGTAATTTTTAACTAACTCTTTTAATAATTCCCTATTTTTTATAGCAGCTGTACCTAATATTACCCTATTTACCCCTAAATTAAGTAAATCTCTTACTGTTTTTTCATTCCTTATTCCTCCACCTAATTGTATAGGGATATTTACTGAATTAACTATATTTTTTATCACCTCTAAGTTTCTTACATTTCCCTTTAATGCTCCGTCTAAATCGACTATATGAATGCACTTAAAACCCTCAGTTTCCCATTTTTTAGCTACCTTTATGGGATCTTTAAAGTAAGTTGTTAATTCACTAAATTTACCCTGTTTAAGTCGTACACATTCACCTCTTTTTATATCTATTGCAGGTATTATAATCACTTTATCATCTCCCCAAAGGCTTTAAGTAAAGAAAGTCCTACCTTGCCACTTTTTTCAGGATGAAACTGCATTCCTATAACATTTCCTTTTCTAACTATTGCAGGTACATCCACTTTATAATCTGTTGTAGCTATTAAATCATTATATTCTCCTTTAGCATAGTAAGAATGTACAAAGTATACATAATCATTTTCATTAATATATTTTGTAATATTATCCTTTTTTAAAACATTTAAGTTATTCCATCCCATATGGGGGATTTTAACGACTCCTTTAAACTTTACTACACTACCCTTTAAAAATCCTAAGCCTTTCCATTTTCCATCCTCTAGGCTTTCCTCATATAGTAGTTGCATGCCTAAACATATTCCTAATAAGGGTTTACCCTTTTTTATGTTTTCCATAAGGGGATTTACTAAATTCATATTTCTTAAATTTTCTATAGCATCCTTAAAAGCCCCCACGCCTGGAAGTATAATGGCATCTGCATTATTTATATCCTCAACATTCCTTGTTATTTTAGATTCAAAGTTTAAACTTTCTAATGCTTTATATACACTTTCTAAATTTCCAACTCCGTAATCAATGATAGCTATCATCATAATACCCCCTTTGTAGACATTACTCCATCGATTCTTTTATCTATTAAAGTTGCCTCATCTAATGCCCTTGCAAAACCTTTAAAAATAGATTCAATCATATGATGGGTATTACCAGTTTCAATCATTTTTATATGAAGAGTTATACCACTATTGTTTATAAAAGCTCTAAAAAATTCCTCTACTAATTCAGTATCAAACTCACCTACTTTTTCCCTTTGAAAATCTATATCAAATGACAAATATGGTCTACCGCTTATATCTAAAGAAACAAATGATAAACACTCATCCATAGGGGTATATACACTTGAGTATCTTTTAATTTGTGATTTATCTTTTAAAGCTTTTTTTAATGTCTTTCCTAAAGTTATTGCAATATCTTCTACTGTATGATGTCCATCTACATATAAGTCTCCATCACATTTAATATCTAAGTCAAACATACCATGTTTTGAAAATAAATTAAGCATATGATCAAAGAAACCTATCCCGGTTTTAATATCACTTTTTCCCACTCCATCTACATTTAAACTTAAACTTATATTTGTTTCTAATGTTTTTCTTTCTACTTTTGAACTTCTCATTTCATCACATCCCTTAATACGTTAATAAGGATTTTATTTTCTTTACTACTTCCTACTGTTATTCTTAAACAATCCTTTAAAAGAGAACTATTAAAGTTTCTTACTAATATTTTATTTTCTAATAATTTTTCAAACACATATTTACTTTTATTTGTTTTTATTAATAAAAAATTTCCCTTAGAAGGATATACATATAAACCATCAATATCCTTTAATTCTTTAAATAGCTTTTCTCTTTCATTAATAATAATATTTATTTTATTTGTTATTTCTTCTCTATTTTTAATAAGTTCGGCTGCTACATATTGACTTATTCTATTTACATTATAAGGAGCTTTAACTCTTAATAAAATATCAACTATATCTTTATTACTTACCAAATAACCTAATCTAATACCAGCTAGTCCAAAGGCTTTTGAAAGAGTTCTTAAAACTATTAATTTATCATAATTATAAATTTCATCTACTACTGATTCTCCGCCAAATTCTATATAGGCTTCATCAACTAATACATAAGCATTTGTATTTTTTAAAACCTTTAAAATGTCACTTTTACTTATAACAGTCCCTGTGGGGTTATTAGGGGAACATAAAATAATCATTTTAGCTTTATTTTCATTAGCAGACTCTATTATTTTATCTACATCTATGTCTAAATTTTCAAAGGGTATTTCTAAAAATTTAGATCCCTTAACTTTTGTTAATATCTGATACATTGAAAATGTAGGTCCATGGGTTAAAACAAGATCATTTTCACTTAAAAAGGAATTTATTATTATACTTATAAGTTCATCGGATCCATTACCTACCATTATATTTTCAAAATCAGTTTTTATATAATTTGATAATTCTTTTCTAAGCATTAAAGCATCTGGATCAGGATACCTATTAAAATTTATACATTTAAATCCTAAAGCTATCTTTTCTAATAATTCATTATCTATATTAAAGGGACTTTCATTTGCATTTAACTTATACTTATATCTATAATTGTCTGTTTCATACTTTTTTAAATTCAAAATGTTTTTATTCATCTTCAAACCTCACTTTTATAGCATTTCCATGGGCATTTAACCCTTCTGAATTAGCTATTTTAATAATTTGATCCTTTTCTTTTGAAAGTGAATTTTTATTATAATATATAAGACTTGATCTCTTAATAAAATCATCAACTCCAAGGGGAGAAAAAAACTTTGCAGTTCCACTTGTAGGTAAAGTATGGTTTGGCCCTGCTATATAATCTCCTAAAGGTTCTGGAGAAAACTCACCTAAAAATATAGCACCTGCATTCTTTACCATATTAACTATTTCAAAAGGTTTTTCAACCATAAGTTCTAAATGTTCAGGAGCTATTTCATTAGATAAATCTATAGCTTCTTTTATATTGTCAGTAACTATAATAGCTCCATACTGTGTTAAAGATTTTTCAGCTATCTCTTTTCTAGGTAAGTTATTAAGTTGTCTTTTAACTTCATTCTTTACTTTTTTAGCAAGATCCTTTGAATCTGTTAATAATATAGAAGATGCTAAAGTATCATGCTCAGCCTGGGATAATAAATCAGCGGCTATAAACTTTTCATTTGCATTTTCATCAGCTATTATTAGTATTTCACTAGGTCCTGCTATCATATCTATATCAACATGTCCATAAACACATTTTTTAGCTATAGCTACAAATATATTTCCTGGACCAACAATCTTATTTACCTTGGGTATCTTTTCAGTACCGTATGCTAAAGCTCCTATTGCCTGTGCTCCGCCTACTTTATATATCTTATCTATACCAGCTATTTTTGCAGCAGCTAATATATTTTTATTAACCTTTCCATATTTATTAGGGGGAGTAACCATTATTATTTCATCTACCCCAGCAACCTTAGCAGGTATTGCATTCATAAAAAGTGTAGAAGGATAGGGAGCTGTTCCTCCTGGCACATAAATTCCCACAGGTGTTATAGGGTTAATTACCTGTCCTAAAGTAATTCCTTGAGATTTATTCCACATCCAAGAGTTTTTTAACTGTTTGCTATGAAAATCATAAATATTTTTCCTTGCTTTTTCTAATGCTTTAATTAAATCTTTATCACAATTTTTATAAGCTAAATCTATTTCCTTTTTATCAACCATTAAATTATTAATATTAACATCATCAAATTTTTTAGTATAATCCTTTATAGCCTTGTCTCCATATTTTTTTACATTCATTAAAATATCTTCTACACTTTCATTAATATTTTTATAACTTAGTTGACTTCTATCTAGTATCTTTTTTACTTTTTCTTTAAATTTATTATCTTTATAACTTATTATCTCCATCCCTATCCTCCTTAATAGTTTCTATTCCTTCTATTATTTCTTTAATCTTTTCATTTTTAACTTTAAAACTGACCTTGTTAACTATTAATCTAGCACTTATGGGAAACATATCCTCTATTATTTCTAAACCATTTTCCTTTATAGTCTTTCCTGTTTGTACAATATCTACTATCACATCAGATAGACCCACTAGTGGCGCTAATTCAACTGAACCATTTAATTTTATAATATCTACTTGTTTCCCCTTTGATAAATAGTAATTTTTTGCCACATTAGGGTACTTAGTAGCTACTTTTATTTTTTTATTATATTCATATTTAAATCCTTCTAATGCAGCAACACAAAATCTACATTCTCCAAATTCAAGGTCACAAACTTCATAAAAAGACCTATTTTCCTCTATGATAGTATCTTTTCCTACCATCCCTAAATCAGATGCTCCCTTTTCAACGTAAACCGGAACATCAGATGCTTTAACTAAAATGAATCTAATCTTTTTATCCTCATTAGTAAATATTAACTTCCTTGATTTTTCCTCCATTTCACTACATTCATAACCTAACTTTTTAAATAGCTTATATCCTTCCTTTGCTAATCTTCCCTTAGCCAATGCAACATTTAAATACTCCACTTAAATCCCCCTTAATGTACTGAAACAACTTTAGAATTTCTTATAAAATTAAATAAATCTTTAGTTTTTATGTTTGTACTCATATTTTTCTTAATATCTATAAGTTTTAAAATATCATCTTTATATACCAATAATTTTTTTACATTTTTATCATCAGCATAATTAATATATTCTTTTAAACTTTTTTTAAAGGGTTTAGTTTCTACTATAAAACCCTGATCCCTTAATTTATCAGCTATACTAAATACATTCTTTCTATTTTTATTTTTATAAAGAATAGAAAAATCTATTTTATATTTACTTTTAAACATATCCTTTTTACCTCCTATACTCTTAATTAGCTCATCTATATTAAGTGCAAATCCCGTAGCAGGTAAGTCTTTTCCATATTCCTTAGTTAACTTATCATACCTACCTCCTGTTAAAATAATACGACCGTGATTGTTTATATATCCTTTAAAAACTATCCCAGTGTAATAATCTAAATGATTTATTAATCCAAGATCTGCTGAGATATACTCTTTATATCCATAGTCTAATAACCTTTTATAAACCTTTTCTAAATCAATTAAAGCTCTTTTCATTTTTTCATTTAAACAAAGAGTCTTTGCTTTTTTTATTACATCAATAAAGTTTCCATATAATTTAGGTAACTCAATTAATACCTTTTTCACTTCACTTTTAATTTTAAGTTTTTTAATAAACTTTTTAAGTTCAACAAAATTCTTATTTTCTATTAAAACTCTTATTTTTTCTATAGTTTTATCATCTAAATTTAATTCATCTATTAAACCTTTAAAAAATAATGCATTTCCAATCTCAACTTGGAAATTACTATTAATCTTTTTTAAAGCTTTTATGCCAACCGCAATAACCTCTCCATCTGCATCTCTAGTTTCATCTCCAAAATATTCAATACCAGCCTGACTAAATTCTTTATCTAAATTATCCTTATCTCCATTCATTCTAAATACTTTAGAGATATAAAATAATTTTAAATCAGTTTCTTCTTTATAATTATTAGCTACTATCCTAGCTATAGGTATGGTTACATCAGGTCTAAGTGCTAAAATTTTACCTGAACTATCTATAAATTTGAATATATCTTCTTTTATTAAAGTACTATTTATAGAAGAAAAAACATCATAGTATTCTATAGTAGGAGTTGATATGTGTCTGTATCCATAACTTTTAAAGACTTCTTTAACAGAATTGATAATATTTTCCTTTGTGCTATAATAATCAGGGAGCTCATCCTTTACCCCCTGGGGAATCTGATATTTTAAATCGAACATCTCCACACCTCGCTTTATTAATTTATCGCTTTACTGCATTAAATTATTATTTATAAATATATACCTTTTTTACTCTATTGTCAACCGTATTAACAAAATTAACAAAAAATAAAAACCATAGAGAAATTGAATATTCTCTATGACTTAATTTTAAATGCTTTTTTCTATTTTAGTCTTTTAATTTCTTTATTTATTGTTTTTAATCCATCATAAATTTTGTTTTTATCCATCCTACAAATACTTAACCTTAAAAAATTATCCTTTTTAAAATTATCTAAATAAAAATCTTTACTGTTTGAAACATATACATTTCTAAGTTTTAAATTATATATAAGCTTTTGTAAGTCTATATAATTTGGTAGTCTCACAGAAGCAAAAAAACCTGTATTAGGCACATAAATATCTTCTTCTAACAAATCCTTACTTATATCTTTTAGTATTTTCATCCTATCAGAATAAATACCTTTTATTTTTTTTATATGTTTTTCAAACATTCTACTTTTAATGAAAATTTCTAAAGCTCCCTGGGATAATACAGATGTGTTTATATCACTAATCTTTTTATTATTTTTAAAAACTTCCATTAATGAGTCCGGTAATATAACCATTCCTATTCTTAATCCAGGAAGAAGGGTTTTAGAAAAACTTTTTAGATATATAACTCTTTTATTATTATCATATGTATATATTGGATTTAACTTTTTATTTATCCTTAAATCAGCTAAATAATCATCTTCAACTATATATACATCATACTTTTCAGCTAATTTTACAATTTGTTTTTTCTTTTCATTTCCAATGGAAGTTCCTGTAGGGTTTGAAAATCTAGGTATAGTATAAAAAAATTTAATATTATCTCTTTTAAAAATATCTTCTAACTGATTTAAATCTAAATCGTTAAATCTTTTTATTCCCATTGACTTTACATTGTTCTGATTAAGATTCTTTATCATAATACTATATGTTGGTTGTTCTACCAATATAGTATCGTTATCATTTGGAAAGGATATTCTTGATAATATATCTATTGCTTGTTGAGTTCCAGATGTTATAAAAATATTATTAGGTTTAGTAAATATCTGATGATTATACAGATGTTTAACTAAAATTTTTCTAAGAGAACTAAGACCTTTAGGATTAGTATATGTAAATAATTTTTCTTTATATATATCAATAGCTTGATTTATACAATTTTGAAACTGAATATATGGTAATAAATCACTAGAAGGTGCTGCTTTAGAAAAATCCATTATATTAGTCTTTATATCATATGTTAATGTTTTAGTTTCAATAACATAGTAGCCACTTCTTGGAATAGAATATAATATGTGTTTTCTTTGAAGTTCATTATAAGCTTTTATTATAGTTGATTTACTTACTTTAAATATTTCAGCAAGATCCCTTACAGAAGGAACCTTATCTCCTGGTCTAAGCTCTTTATCCTTAATCTTTTTCTCTATAAAATTAATGATTACATTATATTTATTCAAAATCACTCGTCCCCTCTGTACCGGTACACATCTACTAAATAATGCTTGTTATTACAAATATTATAAACTATAATTTTAATATACTAAGTATTATATCAAATTTTTATAGGAGGTTTATTATGAATAACATTAAATATATAAAGGGCAATGAAGATTATTTAGATTTAATTCGACCTCTATGGGAAAAATTAAATAAACATCATAAAAAAAATTCTATACATTTTAAACATAAATTTTTTAAATTTAACTTTACTATTAGAATAGAAAAACTTAAAGAAAAAATAAAAAATGGTGATTTAAAAGTAACTATTGCAAAGGATATTAATAAAAATATTATAGTAGGTTACTCAATATCTAGTTTATCTAAAGACATAGGAGAAATAGAATCTATATATGTAGAACCTGAATATAGAGGCAATAATATCGGGGACTATTTTATGAAATCATCAATAGAATGGTTTGAAAAGAGTAAAGTTAGACATATTCAAATTGGGGTTATTACAGGGAATGAAGAAGTCTTTAGTTTTTATGAAAGATATGGTTTCTATCCAAAGGTTACTATTTTATCTAAAAAATAATTCTTATTTGTGCTTAATTTATATATAGAATTTAAATTTGACTATCATTTTTATATTCTTCTAAAACCATAAGCTAAAAGCTTAACCTTAAAATTTATAGATTAGCCTTTAGCTTACTTTTTTTATATATTATGTATGCTATTAAAATTCTTCATATCTCTTTTATTTCTTTTATCTATATACATATTGTTATCTGCAATATTAAATAATTCATCAGTAATCCCTAAGGAACTATCATTATATGAAAAACCAATTGATATATTTATTGATAAATTAGACTTATTATTATAGTCAGTAAATGTAGATTTAAGTTTTTCATGTAAATTATTAATTTCATCTACTTTATTTCCCCTTAAGAGTATGACAAATTCATCTCCACCAACTCTTGCTACTAAACCTTTATCTTTAACAGTATTTTTAAGTAACTCACCGGTTTTCTTTAAAATTTTATCTCCCTGTAAGTGACCATATCTATCATTGATAAGCTTTAAATCATCTAAATCACAAACTATAACACCAATTTCCATATTCTTTTCATTATTAAGCTCTTCTAATTCTTTATTGAAATATGTTCTATTATAAAGTCCAGTAAGAGAATCTCTATAACTTAATTTCGTTAGTTTTTCTTCTAACTCTTTTCTTTCCTGAATATTTCTACTAATGCCTTCAATAGCTATAAACTCATCTTTTTCATTATATATAGGCGTTACATGCTCTTCGAACCATATATAATTTCCTTCCTTATGTTTATATCTTATTATTATAGGTTTAGAATAATCAGCATTTCCTGAAAGTTTTGCTTTAAGTTCATTATAATCATCAGGATGTACTTTTTCATTAACAGCCATTGGATTTTTATAATACTGTTCTACTTTATAACCTAACTGTTCTTCTATAGAAGGACTTAAATATGTAAGTTTAATTTCAGGTTTAATTTCAAGTCTATATATAATATCCCTAGATTTTTTTAATATATTTTTTATAGTCTTATTTTCATTCTCTTTTTCTTTATATTCTGAAACATTAATCATTGAATAACAAAACCCTATTCTTTTATTATTTTTATAAATGCTTCTACTTCTAGTATCTAAAATACTAAAAGAATTGTCCTTATTAAGAAAACTTATTTCTTTCTTACAATCATTTAAAATACTCTCTCTAGTATATTCTAATATACAAGTTTTTAATAAATCTTTCTTTTTATATCCTAAAATATCAAAACAGTTAGCACTTACATCCTTTATTATACCTGCTGTATTAGTTTTTATAATTAACTCCCTTGATAATTTATCTGTAATCATTATGTACATCCCCTTCAGTCAATAAAATAAAAAAAGCACCCATACAGGCGCCTAAAAAGACCTTTATAAAACTAAAGGTTCGAATTTCGGCAGCCTGTCAATCATAGAATATTATTCCTTAGATACATAGCTTTGCGTCCTTATCTTTCGATAAGTTTGCCCTTCCACAAAGATTTTTAGATTCGATGGGACTTTTTCACTATTATTCAATAGGACTTTATTACTATATTATTTAATTCTACATACTTTTTTATAATCCTTCTTTATTTTGAAAAATTTCTATATTTTCCCGTAAAATCATTGAAAAAGTTTGAATTTCTATATAGAAATTAGTATTACTTAAATTTATCAGGAAATATTTAAGTAAATCTTTTCTTATTATGGTGATTTAAACAAAGAAAAAAAATATATATTTTTTAAAATTTGCTCAAATAATTAGGTCTACCAATTGGTAGACCTAATATTTTATATATGAATTTTCATGCCTTCTCTAGCCATTATAGTTTTTTTAAAATTTCTCTTTGCCTTCGTCTCTATAGTTAATAACTCATCATCAGTTCTTTCGAGTTTGTGATGAAAAAGTACTAACTTTCCAACACTAGCTTCTTTAGCTAACCTAACTCCCTTTTGCCAAGTAGAATGTCCCCATCCCTTTTTACTTGGTTTATCAAAGGTGCCGTAATACTCATCATCTGTAAAATTAGAATCATAAATTAAAATGTCAGTCCCCTTTACAAACCCTTTAAGTTCTTCATCTATTTCTTTATTATGTTCTAAATCTGTAAGATAACAACATGACTTATCTTTATAATCTATTCTATATGCTAAACACTCATCGGGATGATCAGTTTTTATCGATTTTGTTGTTATACCATCCCCAATATCAATAATATCTTCACTGTCTATTTCTTTAAAATTTAAGTTAGCCTCCATATCATCCCATCTTATTGGGGAATATGGATATTTCATGATATCTTTTATTACTGAAGAAAAAGAAAGATTACTTTTTCTTTGTCCATAAATTTTAAAAGTGTTTTTTTTCTGAAAAAAAGGTCTAAAAAAAGGAAGTCCTTGAATATGGTCCCAATGGGTATGAGTTATAAATATATCCCCATCTATATGCTTTTTTCTATTTATTAAATTTCTTCCTAAAGTTTGTATTCCAGTACCTGCATCAAAAATTAATAACCTATTACCTATCTGTATTTGTACGCATGATGTATTTCCGCCAAATTCTCTCATATCTGGTTCAAAAGTAGGACTTGAACCCCTTACCCCCCAAAAGGTTACCTCAAAATCATTATAACTCATTTATATTCCCCCAAATCAAGCATTTAAAGCATCATCTACATTATATTGGTAATTTATTCTTTTTTAAATGAAACTATTTACCTAATTTGTATTATTTATAATTAAAGATAATTTGCATTCATCTACTTTACTTATTGCTTCTTTAGCTTTTTTTAAATCTTGATTTGCTTTGTTTTCGTCTTCTAAAACTTTAAAAGCCTTATACCTATAATAATAACCCTTAGCAGCTTCGTAGTCTGTTTGAAGTTGTTCTGCTAAATAAATTGAATCAGTGTAAAGTTTAATTGAATCTTTAATTCTTCCCATTTCTTTAACTATGTTTCCTTTATGTCTTAAGCCCTGAAGCTTTTTCATGTCATTTTTAATTTCAGTTGAAATATTTATTGCTTTATCTGAAAATGTTAAAGCATCTTGAAAATTTCCTAAAGCATAAAAATATCTACTTTTATTAATATAATACTCACTCATACTACTTCTTTCTCCAGCTTTTTTAAAGGTAGAATATATACTATTTAATATTTCTAAAGCTTTATCATAAGACTTAAGTTCTAAATTTATTTTAATTATTCCTAGATAATTAGTAGTTTTCTCTAAGGATAACTTTTTATTTTCAGCTATTTTTATTGATTTATTATAATAATCAAAAGCATCATTGTATTTTCCTTTTTCATACATTAAATCTCCTAAATTTGTTAATGATACACACTCCTGATATTTAAGGGCTAGTTCTCTAGAATTTATTAAAGCCTCTTTTAAAAGTTCTTCAGATTTATTGAATTTCCCCTTTTCCATATATAAGATTCCTAAGTTAATACAACTGGATATATAGCTTTGTTTATCAGATATTTTTTTTGATATTTTTATAGACTTATTAAAATAATTTAATGCTTTAGAAACCATACCAGATGAATGATTTATTATACCTAAATTACCTGATATTTTCATTAGTGTATCTAGTTTATTAATTTTATCAGCATATTCGTATGCCTTATTTAAATAGTATATTGAATCCTCTATAGAACCATTAATAAAATATATTATACCTGCTTGACTCATAGTTTCAGATAAATTTTCATAATCTCTATATTTAAATAATATTTCCTCTGATCTTTTTGCTGTATCTAAAGCCTCTTTCCTTCCTAGTGCAAATAACAAACTACATTTTAGCTGTAGTAATTTCCCATATAGTTTGCTATTTTGTCTTAATCTTGGTTCTATATCTTCTAATATATCTAATGCCCTTTTGTAATCACCCTTATCTTTATATATTCTAGAGATCATAAGTTTAATTTTATATTCATTATCTGATAATTTAGCTAAATTTAAAGCCTTATTTAAATATAATAATGCATTTTTACTATCTGAAAATAAGCCATATATATATCCTAAATCAATCAATGAATTAATTAATCTATAGTCGTTTTTAAAATTTTTATTAATAAATTTATTGTAATAAGTAACTGCATCATTTAACCTAAAATTATTCTTATATTTTACAGCTGTTTTATAATAATAATCTAAAGCTTTTTTATCATCCCTTGCATTTTCGTAGTGATAACATAAAGTTTCAAAATATTTTTCAAGCTCTTTATAATACTTTGATTCGATTAACTCAGCAATTTTTTTATGGAAATACTCTTTATTCTTATTTAAAATACTGTTATAAACTACTTCTCTAACAGTGTCCTGCTTAAAAATATATATTTTTTCTAATCCTTCATAAGAAGTAAAAGCTGTTTTTAACGAAATTAAATTTTGTTGTGTTAATATTTTAAGTACTTTTATCTCTTCATAATCTTTACTGAAAAATTCATTTATCCAGGATAAGTTAAATTCTTTACCCACTATAGAAGCTATTTGTAAAAACATTTTTGAATCTTCATCAAGTCTAGTTAGATTAGAAAGTATTAATTTCTCAATAGAATCTGGAAGAAAATCTAGTTTGTCCTTATTTAAATATGCTGTATTTTCTTTAATATAAAAACTTTTATTTCTACCCATAGATTTTATAAGTTCTTCTATATATAATGGGTTTCCCCATGTTAAATTTTTAATTTCCTTTAACATAAGTTTATCTATTTTTTTTACTTTAAGTAAACTACAACATAGTTTCTTTATTCCTTCAGTACTTAAATTATTAAGTTTTATTATTTGGTTTTCCTCTAAAGACTTTAACTCTTCCACTTCATATCTCGATAATAATATGAAAATATTATTAAAGGTAAGTGATTTAATAATATATTTTAATATTTTTATAGAAGTATTATCTGACCATTGAATATCATCTATAATAAAAACATACTTCTTTTTTTCTAATAATGCTTTTAAAAAAATAGATAACTGTTTTATAACTTCTTTTTCTATATTTTTATAATCCATAGAATTTAATATACTCTGAAACTCAGCATTTCTTTCTAAACCCATTATTAAGCTTAAAAAGTCATTATTTCTTGTTATTTCTTCTTCACTAAACCCTTCTAAAATATAGTCTATAAAAGAAGCTAATCTATTCCTTTTTATCCTTTCTTTATCATTTATCTTTATATTTAAAATTTTATGCAATATTTTAGAAATAATATAATTAACCCTTTCTTTATGGGCTGGATCACAATCTATCCAAATATATTTAATATCTAAATTATTTGCTGTAAATTTCCTTACTAGACTTGTCTTCCCTACTCCATTTTCACCTATTATCATTGCACTTTTATTTTCTATTGTAAATATATTTTCTAAAGTCTTTAATTCTTTTTCTCTTTCTACTAAAAACTTTTTATTAGATATATTATTAGTTTTTATACCTATCGGCATAAAATATTCTATTGGATTTTTCTTATTTTTAACAATCATTTTCTTTCTTTCAGTATAATCAATATAATTTTTTGTTTCCTCAAAAACAGACTTACATACATATATAGTATTTTCATCAGCATTTGTTTGTAATCTTTGAGCTGTATTTACCACATCTCCCATTACTGTATAATCTTTATCAAAATAATTTCCAACTCCTCCAGTAACTACGAGTCCATAGCTTATTCCTATGGATAATTTTAACTTAAGCCCATCAGATGAAAGTCTTTCATTAGAATATCTATCTATAGCTTCCATCATTTTTATAGCGCATGTTACAGCTCTTTTAGGGTCATCACTATGGGCATATTTAGCACCAAATAATATCATTACACAATCCCCTATATATTTATCTATTATTCCTCCTAGCTCATATACAGGCTTTGTTATATAATTAAAACATTCATTAATTATCTCCCTTACTTCTTCAGGATCCCTTCTCTCTGATAGAGCCGTAAAGCCTGAAACATCAGCAAAAACTATCGCTACATTTTTTCTACTTTCTGAAAGGGTGTCATAATTTTTTATTGAACTTACTTCTTCCTTAGTTATCCTTTTACCGCAATTAAAACAATATTTAGCCATAACGGGATTATTAGAACCGCAGGATTTACATTTAATAGGAAATTTCATCCCACATAATTTACATTCAGTTATCTCTAAAGAAGGTATTTTATATCCACAGTTAAAACAAATCATAATTCCACCTCTTGTAATTATTTAAGAGCTTAATTATATTATAACAAAAATAAACCCTCTTATATAAAGAGGGCTAAAATACTAAATTAGAAATAATAGCAATATCTGGAAAAGTGATCAACAAGGATTTGCTGTGGTGAAACATCAATTTCTATATTTTCATCAAGGACTCTATCATAAATTAGTCCTTCATATTTTTTAACTTTAATATGTACTTTTTTATTAAAGTTATCAGCATCTGGACTAAATTCTATATATCCCTTTCCATTTTCTGAATATACTTTAACTTCAAAGGTTTTAGTTGAGTCTAAAGTCCCCTTTTTAAACTCTACACTTATAAATCCTATTTTGTATCTTCCCCCATCCTCTGTTACAGTTATAGTTTCTTTATAAACAACTGGATTTTCTTGGGCGAATGCAGGAACGCTAGCAAATAATAAAATGGCAACTAACATTAATGATAAAACACGTTTTTTCATAATAATACCTCCTTTTATTTAATACCCCTTTTAGTTATAAAAAACCATCCAATTAAATGGATGGCTACTTAATCTAAATTTAATAAAAGACAATGAAATTGTCTTTTTCTTAAAATTATTTCGGTAGCCTGGCTATCATAGATTTAAATCTTTAGACCCATGGCTTTGCGTCCTTATTTTTCAATAAGTTTGCTATTATCGATATGCCTATTAAACTTTAGTTCTTCTTACTTTTATTAAATCACAATGTTGCTATATTGGTAAATAGTTCTTTGGTACTATTTTTTGTACATGCCTTAAATTTATAAATTGAATTACGTATAAATATAAGATATACTTTAAACTATAGGTTAATTAAGAGGTGATTTAAATATAATGGAAAAAATATATGTTTTATCTGAATCAAAAGAATCCTATAACAAGTTCTTTAATTTAATTAATAAACATTACAATAACTCTTCTTTCAATTCAGATTGTGATGAGTTAATGAAAAATATAGAAAGTCAAACTAGCAATCACCCCAGTTATGAAAACCTTAATATTTTATTTATTGAGTATCCTTATATGGATAAGGTAAAGGATTGTATTGAAAATATAGATTCATCTAATTACATAGTTATTAGTTTTTTTACAAAAAAACCTAGTAATATACATAAGTATAAAAATCTCTTTAAATTTATTAATGTGAGTAATAAAGCTAATGTATACCAATTTTTCTTTAATAAACTTAAACAAGAAATTATAAATAAAAAGAAAATTTTATTTCTTCAATCTGAAGTGAAAGAATTTTATGAAATAGGTAAATCTCTTTCTTCTGAAAGAGATACAATGAAACTTCTGAATATGATAATAAATAGTAGTATGAAACTTACCAATTCTGATGGAGGCACTATTTATTTAGTTATAGATAAATTTACAAAATCCTGGTCTTCAATAAAGGATTCAAACTATGAAGACAAACTCTTAAAATTTGAAATAGCTAAAAATAATAGTATGGATATTAATCTTGAAACTAGTACAACATCTATTACTAAGGAAAGTATCTTTGGTCATACTGTTATAACAGGTAAATCCTTGAAAATAGATGATGTTTACAATATAGATAAAAACTTAAGTTATAAACATAATAAAAAATTTGATATGCTTACTGGTTATAAAACAAAATCCATGCTTTCTATACCTATGAAGGATAATGAAAATAATGTTACAGGAGTTATACAACTAATAAATAAGAAAACTTCCTACAATGAAAAAATTGATTACTCAAGTATTAGTTCATTTAAAAAAATAATTTCATATGATGATCATGATGAGTCTATTATGAATTCATTAGCATCCCAAGCGGCAGTAATACTTGATAATAATATTTTATATAAGGATATGCAAAATTTATTAAATCGATATAAAGAACAAAATGAACATTTATCTTTTTTAAGTAAAAAACTTCTTAAATCAAATGAAGATGAAAGAAAAAGAATAGCAAGGGAAATCCATGATGGACCAGCTCAATACTCTAGTAACTCTTTACTTAGATTAGAGCTAATAAAAAAATACTTTGAAAAAGAAAATTATGATAAATATAAAATAGAATTAAATAACTTAGAAGAAAGTCTAAGAGAAACTTTAAAAGAAACTAGAACTATTATATATGACCTTAAACCATCTTATTTAGAAAATGGGTTAATCTCATCTATAAAAACTTATTTAAATAAGTTTATTGATAGAACTAATTTAGATGTACAATTTGATGTTACCGGTGATGATTCATATATTGAATATTATATGACATCAGCATTATTTAGAATTACACAGGAGGCCTTATCTAATATAGATAAACATGCAGCTGCTAAAAGTATAAAGATTAGTTTTAATATAACTAATAAAAAAATAATACTTAAAATCTTAGATGACGGTAAAGGTTTTGATATATCAAAGTTAAATAATAAAAAACCATCATTAAAGGGTGGTTTCGGACTTGAAGGTATAAAAGAACGTGTTGATATATTAAAAGGATCTATTAATATAGATTCAGAAATAAATAAAGGTACTGAAATAAAAATAAATATACCATTATAAAAACTTCAGTTTAAACTGAAGTTTTTATAATGGTATATTTTGTTATTTTAAATATTAATTGCAAAATAATCCTCTCCGTCAAAAATAATGTAATTATACCCATGTTTTATATTCTTAGTTTTGATAAACTTTACTCTCTCAGTAGCGAGTTTAGTATTTAACTCTTCTAGTTTTCTTTTATCACATTTTTTGTTGAAAACATATTCTTCATCTAAATCAATATAATCTAGTTCTGTATATATTTCTTTTTCAAAATCCTCTACTTCATAAACCCATATTCCTTTAGTTATATTTTCCCCCTTATTCATTAACCCTTCCCCCCTTTATACTAGATTATGTTATATTATATGAATATGTTTAAATTTTCAGAATATTTCATTAATAGTTTTAATAAATATATTTTTTTAATTCCCTTTATAGTTACTACTCCATATTATAAAGTATAATAAATTAACTTGGAGGTATTAAAATGAAGCCCCTTATAGGAATAACAACCTATTTTATTTCTAATAGTGAAATGTATAAAAGTAAAATTAGAGGTTTATCTGATCAAGATATATTAATGTCTTCAATGGATTATTATAATAGTGTAGAGAATTCAGGAGGAATACCTATAGCTATTCCTATAATTACTAAAGAAAATATAAAAGAATTAGTTAACAAATTAGATGGGATTATTTTTTCCGGTGGGGTAGATATAAACCCTTTGAAATATGATAACAATATTAATAATGGTATAGGTAAAATTATCCCGAAGAGAGATGATTTTGAGTTTCTTTTACTAAAGGAGATGTTCAAAAGCAAAAAACCTATACTAGGTATCTGTAGGGGATTACAGCTTATTAATGTATTCTTTAAAGGAACATTGCACCAAGATATATCTTTAAAAACTAACATTAAACACTCTTATTTAAAAGCTCCAAAATATCTCCCTTGTCATAGGGTTTGTATAGATGTAAATACTAAATTATATGATATTTTTAAAAGCAAAAAAATATATGTTAATAGCTTTCATCATCAAACTGTTAAAGATCTTGGAGAAAATTTATTAAAAACAGCTTGGTCTGATGATGGATTTATAGAGGCAATAGAACATAAAAATTATCCCTTTTTATTAGCAGTACAATGGCACCCTGAAATGATGGCTATAAAGGACAGTAAGCAGTTAAACATTTTTAAAGTCTTTATTAATGCAATAAAAAAAGGCTACTGAAATTAATCAGTAGCTCTTAGTTTCTTAAAAAATTTCTTCATTATATATGAAGACTGTTTCTCCATTACACCCCAACTGGTATCTATTCTATGATTTAGGCTGGGGTTATCTGTTATATTAACTACAGAGCCACATCCTCCCATTTTAACATCTTTAGCTCCTATGACTAACCTCTGTAACCTTGAACTCATTATTGCTCCTGCACACATAGGACAAGGCTCTATGGTTACATACATAGTACATCCTATGAGCCTCCAACCCCCCAGTTTTTTTGCTGCTCTTTTAATTGCTATTATTTCTGCATGGGCTGTAGGATCCTTTAGGGTTTCTTTCATATTATAGCCTGTCGCTATTATTTTATTATCCTTTACTATAACAGCTCCCACAGGAACCTCAAATATATCGTAAGCCCTAAATGCTTCATTCAGGGCTAATTTCATAAAGTATTCATCCATATTAAATTCACCTTTTTTATGGTGCACCCGGGAGGATTCGAACCCCCGGCACATGCCTTAGGAGGGCACTGCTCTATCCTACTGAGCTACGGATGCATAATTTAACGCTTTTATATGATACAATATTTTACTCATTTTGTCAAACTTAAGCATTTCTAATATATATATTTCCTAAATCTCCTTTTATACACATATTATATATCCTTTTTATTTATTAAACGGAGGCTTAAGCCTCCGTTTAATTAAAATTCAGCTGATTTTAAAGTTCTAGGAAATGGTATAACGTCTCTAATGTTTTTCATTCCAGTTAAATACATAACTGCTCTTTCAAATCCTAATCCAAATCCAGCATGTTTAGTTCCACCATATTTTCTTAATTCTAAATACCACCAGTAGTCTTCTTCATCAAGGTCAAATTCTTTCATTCTATCAATAAGAATATCCATTCTTTCTTCCCTTTGACTACCTCCTATTATTTCACCTACTCCAGGTACTAATAAATCCATTGCTGCTACTGTTTTATTATCGTCATTTAATCTCATATAGAAAGCTTTAATATCCTTTGGATAATCAGTAACAAAAACTGGCTTTTTATAAACTTCTTCTGTTATATATCTTTCATGTTCTGTCTGTAAATCGTTACCCCACTCAACAGGGTATTCAAAATCCTTATCTGCATCCTTTAAAATTTCTATTGCTTTAGTATAAGTTATTCTTTCAAAGTCTGAGTTAGCTACATTTTTTAGTCTATCAACTAACCCTTTATCTATAAACTTATTAAAGAATTCTATTTCCTCTGGAGCATTTTCCATTACATAGTTTATAATGTATTTCATCATATCCTCTGCAAGGTCCATATCATCTTTTAAATCTGCAAAGGCTATTTCAGGCTCCATCATCCAAAACTCAGCAGCATGTCTTGCTGTATTAGATCTTTCTGATCTAAATGTTGGGCCAAAAGTATATACATTTCTAAATGCTAATGCATAGGATTCTGCCTCTAATTGTCCACTTACTGTTAGGTTCGTTTCCTTGCCAAAGAAATCTTCTTTAAAATCAACTTCACCTTCATCATCACGTTTTGCATCAAAATCAAGAGTTGTCACTCTAAACATATCTCCTGCACCTTCACAATCGCTACCTGTTATTATTGGTGTATGGACATATACAAAATCTCTTTCTTGGAAAAATTTATGGATAGCATAACTTATCATTGACCTAACTCTAAATACAGCTGAAAAAGTATTACTTCTTGGTCTTAAATGAGCTATGCTTCTTAAATATTCAAAGCTATGTCTTTTCTTTTGAAGTGGATATTCAGGATCTGATTCCCCTTTAATTTCCACATTAGTTGCTTTTATCTCAAATGGTTGTTTAGCATTAGGCGTTAATACTAATTTACCTTCAACCTTTAAAGCTGTACTTACATTAAGCTTTGTTAATTCTTCAAAATTATCTAAATTCTTTTCTATAACTACCTGGATATTCTTAAAAAACGTTCCATCATTAAGTTCAATAAATCCAAACTTTTTTGAAGCTCTAACTGTTCTTACCCATCCTTTTATAAGAACATCTTGATCTTTGTATTCAGCTTTGTTTCTATAGATGTCTTTAATAACTGTTTTTATCATATTAATCCTCCTTCTTAAATTGTATTAAAAAAAGTCTTCTATCCCCATAGTAGGGACGAAGACTATTATTCGCGGTACCACCCTTATTGTCAAAAAGACCACTTTATCAGTACGTTTTTATACTGTCCAAATTATAACGGTTCGGTTCCGTCTAAGCCTACTTTCAAAGGATTTCGGTTAGAAACTTAAGAGATGTTTTTCAATATAAGTTAAGTATCGGTCTTCCACCCTCACCGATTCGCTTAAACTCTATCTTATATTTACTCTTCTCCTCACTGTTTTTATATGTTTTATTGTTTGTATTTTATTATATATTATTATAAATGTCAAAGGAAATTATTTGTTTTGAATATATCTTATAAATCTAATTAAAAAATTAGCTTTTTCAATATCTTTATTTACTATTAACTCAACTACTTTTGCTTTATTATTATAAAAAATAGTTAGTCTGCCTACTTTATCTCCTTTTTTTAATGGTGCTTTTATATCATTTTTTATAAAAATTTCTTTTTTTATCTCTGTTCCTTTTTTAACCAATAAACATAAATCATCCCTTGGATAAATATCTACATGTTTGTCAGCACTATTAAATACTTCTACTGTTTTTATTATATCTTTTTTTTCTACTATTTTCTTCATTTCAAAGTTTTTCATACCATAATTTAATAATTCTATACTCTTATTTTTTCTTATCTCTTTAGATTTTGCACCCATCACTATACCTATTAACCTAAATGGTTTACCATTTAGGTTAGATTCTTTTTTGTTTATAGTTGATACTAAACAATATCCTGCATCATCTGTATACCCTGTCTTTAATCCATCTACATCTTTTATTTCTTTAAGTAAAGGATTAGTATTTTCTTTAGAAAAATTTCTATTCTCAACTTTTAACTTTTTAATCTTTGTAATGTTTAATGTGCTTGGATATTTTTTAATAACGTGTTTTGTTAGTTTAAATACATCATTAATGGTCATAGTATTTTGACCGTTTTTTTCTGGTAATCCATTACTGTTTATATATTTTGTATTATTAAGACCAATTTTCTTTGCCTTTTCATTCATAAGGGATACAAACTTTTCTTCACTCCCTGATATATGTTCTGCCACTGCTACACAGGAATCATTAGCAGATACTATCATAATAGATTTTATTAATGTATTTAATTTTATTTTTTCTAAAGGTTTTAAATTAAAACTACTTCCCCATTCACTTGCAGCATTCTTACTTATAGTCACTATATCATCTATTTTAATCTTACCTTCCATTATTGAATCCATAATAATTAAATAAGTCATAAGTTTAGTTATACTTGCTATGGACATTTCAGTATTTATGTTACTGCTATATAATATTTCCTCTGTTTCAAAATCCTTAAGTAATACACCTTTTAAACCATCCTCTAAGTCTTTACAAAATGCTACATTCCCAAATAATAAAAATATAACTAATACTAATATAATAATTCTTTTCATCTCATCCCTCCATAAGAAACTATATTTTAGTATTCTTACCTAAATGAAAAGAATTATAATATTTTAGTTAAATTTTAAAAAAGGCGGCGATTAAATGATTTCGCCGCTTATTCTTGGCTCTTCACTAATCGTCAATGTTATAAGTTATTCCGTGTACACTTTTGTAGTGTATAGGTTCCATTAACCCATCACAATTCTGACA
>VEND01000171.1 GCA_009711765.1 Bacillota bacterium
TCATTCTCAGCAGAAACTTTCAAAGGACTAAATAAAATAATAATGAATATTATAATAATAATTTTTAGTTTCATAAAAACACCCTAAAATAATACATAATTTAGTATTGAAAAAAAACCTATTACAATAGAAAAAAAACCTAAAGAAGCTTTAAACTCATAAAAAAGTGTTTTTGAAAATTTCTTTTTTTTAACTTCCCTTGTAGTTAATATGGTTTTTATATCATAAATATCATTAAAAATAAAATATAAACCTGCAATGATAAAAAATATACCTAAAATTAACAAATAATCACCCCATTAAGTATTTTAGTCTTTTTGCAATTAACTTATACAACAAAAAGAGGACCTCTTTAAGGTCCTTTATACACAGAGCGATTTATAATATTTTATATCTTTAATTTTTTCAAACTGCTTATCTGGTTTATTTAATACAATCCCATGGGCCATGTCTAAATATATTAATCCTTGTTTATATAACTTTTGTTCTATTAAAGTAATAGCTAATGATTTGTATGTTTCAAACATGGAATTATTATGATCTAATTTAGTGAAATATTGAAGTGCTTCTAGAAATTGAGTACTCGCGCATTTATATAACTTTCTTTCTAATGAGTTTACTCCCTTTAAATATTGAGCCCTAGCATATAAATCAAATAACTTGTATTTGCTTGAATATTTTGCTGCTTTATATAAATTTTTTAGGATCTCTTCTAAAGTTATATCACATCCTACTTCAACTTCTTCTAACCATTCATGACATTTATCCCTAGCTAAATCTTTTTCAGTTTTTAATAAGTATGAATTAGTAATAAAAAAATCTACCCCTTTTTCCTTTGCTAATTCATTTATTCTTTTTGTTAAATATGTAGCATTAATTGAATTTATATTTCTTCGATCATTTTCAAACATAGAAATATAATTTTTAGAAAATCTATTTCCAGCAAGTTCTTCTTGTTTAATATCTAAACCTTTTCTAATTTTTTTAATCCGTTGTCCTACACTTAAAATCTCATCCATAGTAAATCCCCCAAACTTAGATTATATTATAAATTTATCACAAATTGCCGATGGTTTATGTCAAATTTTGTCGCAAATATAGATATTTTTGTTTAAGAAATTATAATAAATAAAATCCGATGGATAGTATCCACCGGATTTATAGTATTATTCATTATCATCATTTTCTATATTTGTTAGTCTCTTTTCAATATTACTTAACTGTTCTTTTATTATGTCTTTTTCTTCATTTAAATATTGTTTTTCTTCTTCCTTTGTTAAATTTACTCTAAATCTTCCTCTAAAACCATTCCTTCTAGCTAATCCTCTTCTAAATGGTTTTTTGCCATTACTACAAAAGCCGAAACCTCTACCTGTCATTGGGCCCTCACCTATGGGACCTGTTCCATTTCTTCCTGGCATAATATATCACCTCCTTAAACGGCATATGCTCATAACTCTATATTTATATTTTACAAGTATTTTGGGCATATGTCAATAAACTCCTTTAATTTATATATATAAATTAAAGAATAAAAATAAAAAAACCACGACTTAAAGTCGCAGTTTAATATTTACATCCTTTTCTTTCTCTACATCTCTCTCCACAGTACCCTTTTATATTACTTGTATCACATAATATATCATGTTCTCCACATTCAGGACATAAAATTTTATCCTTACCTTTTCTTTCAATATCTTCAATTCTTTTTTTCCACTTATGATTACATTCTTCACATACTAAAGTACAGATGTTTTGTGTATAATTTCCTCCTTTAACTTTAATAGCCTTACCATTAATTAAACTATCGGCTACCTTCTTTTTCGCTTTATTATAAATCCTTTGAAAGGTTTGTCTAGATATTTTCATTTTTTCAGCACAGGCTGTTTGATTTAGTCCCTCTAAATCTCTTAACCGAATCGCTTCTAGTTCTTCGACTTTTAAAATATTTTCCTCAAGTTCAAATGCTGGAATATTCGCTGGTTTAAACATTCTATATTCAGGTAAATTTTCTATCTTCCTCCATTTTACCGGTCTCGGCATATTATTTCCTCCCTTAGTTTATATATCTTATCTTAATTATAATACTTTTTTAAGAAAAATAAAAATTCAAATATATAAATATATTTATATATATCCATATTTAAATATACTTTATTATATATTATAACATGTCCACTATTATTAATGTCATAAGAAACGGCCTAATAGCCGTTTCTTTATAATATCTCTGCTGCAAGTTGAGCTAGTAAAGACCTTTCCCCTTTTGTAAATGTTACATGACCTGCTTCATTATAGTCTTTAAATTTTTCAATAAGGTAAGTAAGTCCATTATTTCTCGAATCAAGATAAGGATGATCTATCTGCTCAGGATCTCCTACTAAAACTATTTTACTTCCCTCTCCAACCCTTGAAACTATTGTTTTAATCTCATGTTTAGTAAGATTTTGAGCTTCATCGATTATTATAAACTGATTAGGAATAGTTCTTCCTCTAATAAAAGTTAAAGCTTCTACCTGTACTCTTTTTAGACCTGCAATAATACCGTCTATACTTCCTTCTCTACTTCCAAAAATAAATTCAAGATTATCATATATAGGTTGCATCCATGGTCTTAACTTTTCTTCTTTATCACCTGGTAAAAAGCCTAATTCTTTACCCATAGGCACTATTGGCCTAGCTACCAATAACTTTTTATATAATCCTAATTCCTCAGTTTTGAATAATCCTGCTACAACAGCTAATAAGGTTTTTCCGGTTCCTGCTCTTCCTGTCATGGTAACAAGTGGTATATCATCATTTAATAACAATTCAAAAGCCATTTTCTGTTGAGCATTTCTTGGATAAATACCCCAGATATCTTTTTCACTTAATTTTAAATGTTTAAGTTTCTTTAATGTTGAATCGTAATATGCTAAGGCAGATTTTGATGAACCTAACTCATCCTTTAATATAAAAAAACTATGGGGCTTAAATAAATAATTAGAAAATACTTCATAACTTATATCTAATGACTGATCAATATAGAATTTGTCTATTAAAGTTGGATGAACATTAACTATATTATATCCTGTATATGCACCATCATTTTGTATGATTTTATCAGCTGAATAATCCTGTGTTGATAAACCTAAGGTATCTGCCTTTACCCTTACTAAGACATCCTTACTTACCATTGTTACATTTTTAGCATTTTTCTTTTCACTTTCTTCTTTAAATAAATTCATTGCAACTGCTAAAATTCTATTATCATTATTTACCTCAGTAAAATAATCCTTAACATTTTCAAGATGTCTATGGTTTAGTTCGATACGTAAAATACTACTATTATTTAATTTTACACCATCCTGAAGTTTTCCTATTTTTCTAAGTCCATCTAATGTTCTTGATACGTATCTTGCATTTCTTCCTAGTTCATTACCTAACCTTTTTTTACTATCAATTTCTTCTAATACTACAGTAGGAATTATAACCTCACTATCTGGAAAAGCAAATAAGGCATTTGGATCTTCTAATAAAACACTCGTATCTAAAACATAAATATCTCCCAAACTTACGCCTCCCAACTTTTTGCTTCTTATTAAATAATATTCGAATATTTCTAAAAAGTTTACAATTATATGAAAACTTAAAGATACCAATTCATTTATATTTTTAATTAACTTTTAAAACACATGAAAAAACCCAATGATATCAATCATTGGGTAGATATTTATTAATTATTTTTTCAGCCATTTTTTCCATGGATATACACTTATCCATACTTTTACTTCTTAATAACTTATAAGCTTGATTTTCGGAAATATCTAAATTCTCCATTATTAATCCCTTAGCTCTATTAATCAGTTTTCTAGCCTTTAAAGTGTTTTCTAAGTTTTCAACTTTCTTTTCTAAGGACTTTATTTTATCTAAATTCATTAGAGAAAATTCTATTGTTTGATGAAATTGACTTGAATTTACTGGCTTGTTAATATATGCATACAAATTCATATTTTTTAGTTGCTTAAAGAAATTATCATCGGGTTTTCTAATCATATATACAACTGTAGAAAGTCCGTCTTCTTCAATTATTTTACCTATTTCATAGGCTTTAATTCCCCAAAGATTAATATCAATAAGCGCCAAATCAGGAAATATACTTCTTGCTATTCTCAAAGCCCCTGCCCCATCAGTAGCTTTGTATACTTTATATCCCTTCTGTTTTAAAAGGTTAATTACTAGCTTTCTAGATGTCTCACTACTATCTGCTACTAATATACTATAACGATCCACTTTACCACCTCAAAGAAATATATATATCCCTATTATATAACAAAATAGCAAAAGCAGTCACATTAAACTGCTTTTGCTTAATTACTTTACTAAAATTTTCTTAAATATTTATCTAATTCCCATTGAGTTACTTTAGTAGAATATTGTTCCCATTCAATAAGAGTATTATCAATAAATCTTTGATAAATATGCTCTCCTAGGGATTCTTTTATTACTTCATCCTTTGATAGTTCTTTTAAAGCTTCCTTAAGGTTTGAAGGAATACTTTCAATTCCCTTTTCTTTTCTTTCTACTTTTTTCATATCATATATATTACTTTGTACTGGAGCAGGAGGAGTCATATCTTTATCTATACCATCTAACCCTGCTTTTAATACAACAGCTAAAGCTAAATATGGATTAGCTGATGGGTCAGGACTTCTTAATTCTAATCTTGTAGAATTACCCTTTTTAGCTGGAACTCTTACTAAAGGACTTCTATTACTAGCAGACCATGCTATATGAACAGGTGCTTCAAATCCAGGTACTAATCTTTTATATGAGTTAATTGTAGGATTTGTCATTGCAGTATATCCAGGTGCATGTTCTAAAATACCTCCTAAGAATTGATAAGCTACTTTAGAAAAGCCCATTTCATCATTTTCATCATAAAATGCATTATTTCCATCTAAACTAGCTAAAGACATATTTACATGCATTCCAGATCCAGATATTCCATAAACAGGCTTTGGCATAAATGTAGCATGAAGACCATGTCTTTGAGCTATTATTCTAACCGCCATTTTAAAAGTCATAATATTATCTGCAGCTCTTAGTGCGTTATCATATTTAAAATCAATTTCGTGTTGTCCAGGTGCTACCTCATGGTGTGACGCTTCAATTTCAAATCCCATTTCCTTTAATGTAAAAATCATATCTTTCCTTGCATTTCCACCTAAGTCTACTGGAGCTAAATCAAAATATCCAGCATTATCATGTGTTTCTAAAGAAGGTTCGCCCTTTTCATCTGTGTTAAATAAAAAGAATTCACATTCAGGACCTACATTAAGTGTATACCCTTTAATAGCAGCTTCTTTTAATACTTTTTTAAGTGTATTTCTAGGACATCCATTAAAAGGTGTTCCATCTGGCTTATAAACATCACATATTAATCTTGCTTCTTTTTCTCCTACTGGTGACCATGGAAATACAACAAATGTTGATAAGTCTGGTCTTAAATACATATCTGACTCTTCTATTCTAGCAAAACCATCTATAGAAGAACCATCAAACATTATTTCATTATTTAAAGCTTTTTCTAATTGTTCTATAGTTATAGATACATTTTTCATAACACCCATAACATCAGTAAATTGTAAATGAATAAATTCAACTTCTAATTCCTTAGCTTTCTTTAATATAGCCTCTTTTGTGTACTCTTTTTGCATTTTGACTCCTCCTTGTTATTAATCCTTAGTTTCATAATTAACATTTTCTATTATTTGAATTTTTATACATTAAAAAAAGCGTCACTACAGGTAGGGTTTTATTCCCTTCTGAAGTGGACGCCTTTGCCCAATCAAATTTATTTTATTTTTATTACATTTCTTATTATACTTTATTGATTTAAAATATGCAACCATTAATTTAAAAAAAATTATATTTCTATAATTTGCTAATATATTTTTTCTATATGATCTATATATTCTAATATTGGTTTTATTATTTCCTGATTTTTATTAGCAACTATTAATTTAACATAATCATGTTTTATTTCATTTTCTAGGGATAAAAATTCACCTTCTGTTAAATTTTTTAAAACAAAATCATTCAAATAAAGATGTACAATATCTTCACTTACATCTTCATTAATTTTAGATAATATAACAGGGAATAATTCGGCAGCACTCATATATCCATTTATAGATTTGATTTTTATTATATTTATTTCTTTATCATTCATATATTCAAAAACATTTTCTTTATCTAAAAAATCCTGTACTGATAATTTTATATGATACCTTCTTTCTATTTCCTTTCTAAATCTAGAATTTATAAACCTATCGTATTTTTTTTCGCTCCAAAATGAATCTAATAATATTATTTTATGATTCATTTTAGAAAATTCAGTTATATATTCCTTTACTTTTCTTTTAACTTTCTTATAATCATTACCTAATAATAAGATATCTTTATCCTTAATACTTTCTATACTAGATTTTGATGTCAATACATTCCCGCTGACTTATAAATAAAAACCTAAAAAAGCTATATATAACAATATATATTTTATCCGTCTCATATTAATACTTTGATAGGATTGCAAAGCTTCTTAAAGTCAACGGTTTTCACCCCCAATTATATTTATTTACTTTGCATTTTTTACGTTCTATTTTTAACCTTATTGGTTATAATAAAGTTTTAGTGATTTATTTTAAAATTTCCTCTTAATAGTATTTTATTTTAGATGTTTTAAAATTATTCTATTATTCTAGTATCTATTATTAGTACCTACTATTAACTTTAGGTTATTATATCATATATAATAATATTTGTTAAATTATAAAAATTAATCCTTTAATTTTTTATCATAATAATTTACAATATGTTATACTAGATATTGTTTAATAATAAAGGAGTGTTCTTCTTTGAAATATTTTTTTGAAAAGTTAGAAAGTAGTTATGATATTAAATTAAATCAACAACAAAAGGATGCTGTATTACATAAAGATGGCCCTGCAGTTGTATTAGCTGTTCCTGGTGCCGGTAAAACAACGGTATTAATTTGTAGAACAGCAAACTTAATTATGAATTATAATGTAAACCCTGAAAATATACTATCACTAACATTTAGCCGGGCTTCTGCAAAGGATATGAAAAAAAGATTTGATGAAGTATTTGGATATGCTTTAAATAGTAATATTCATTTTTCAACAATCCATAGCTTTGCATATACAGTTTTAAGAGAGTATTCTTATAAAAATAAAATAGGCTTTAAATTATTAGAAAGTAAAAAAAATAATATAAACAAAAATGTATTATTAAAGAAAATATATAGAAAAGTTAATAATTCAAATATCAATGACGACAAATTAGAAGAACTTTTAAATACCATTGGATATGTTAAAAATATGATGATTGATAAAAATGATTTTCATAAACATGATAATTTTAATATTAAAAATTTTAATAATATCTTTACAGAATATGAAACCTTTAAAAAGGAAAATTACTTTATTGATTTTGATGATATGTTAACTTTTACTTATGAAATATTAAAAAACAATAGTCAATTACTTAATAAATATAGAAACAAATATAAATATATCCAAGTTGATGAAGGTCAAGATACATCAAAGGTACAAAATAAAATATTAGAATTACTAACAAGACCTAATAACAATATTTTTATAGTTGCAGATGATGATCAATCCATATATGGATTTAGAGGGGCTTTCCCTGAAGCATTATTAAACTTTAAAAAGAGATTTCCAAAAGTTAAACATTTTTTTATGGAACAAAATTATCGTTCATCTAAAAATATTGTTTCTGTATGTAATGACTTTATAAAAACTAATAAAACTAGATATAATAAAAATCTAAAAACAGATAATCCCACAAACTCACCAGTTAATATTATAAAACTAAAGGATGAGTTCAGTCAGTTAGATTTTATTGTTGATGAATTAAATAAAACTAAAAATTTATCTGATACTGCTATACTTTATAGAAATAATATCTCTTGTATTGGATTAGTTGAGGCCTTTAATAAAAATAATATCCCTTTCTCTATGAGGGATTCTAAATTGCATTTTTTCAAACACTGGATAGTAAAAGATATAGTAGCTTTTTTAAATGTGGCTTTAAATGATATGGATATTAACTCCTTTGAAAGGATTTATTTTAAAACTAATGGATATATATCAAAGGTAGCTATGAAATATATAAAAACAAAATATACTAATGAAGGTGTTTTTGATAGATTATTATTGTTTCCTAATTTTAAGTCCTTTCAGATTGATAATATAGAAAGATTAAGACTAGATTTTAAAGCCTTAAGCAAAAAAAATCCTTACCAAGGTTTGAATTTCATTTTAAAGGATTTAGAATATAATAAGTATTTAAAGGATAATTGTAAAAAATTCGGTCATTCATATGAAAACGCTAAGACTATCTTATCCCATTTAAATATAATAGCTATGAATTCAGATACCTTAGTAGGTTTTTTAGAAAAACTTACTACATTACAAAATATCCTTAAAAAGGCAAAGTTTAATAAAGAAGGTGTTAAACTATCAACTATTCATTCCTCTAAAGGATTAGAATTTGAAAAAGTATTTATGATAGATTTAATTGATGGAGATTTTCCATCTTCTAGTAGTATAGAACTTGATAAAGTTGGAGATACAAAACCCTTAGAAGAGGAACGAAGATTATTTTATGTAGGTATGACCCGAGCTAAGGAAACTTTAAATCTACTAACTATAAAATTAAGAAATGAAGAAAAAGTTCCTCAGTCAAGTTTTCTTGATGAACTAGAAATGATATTAGATGATACAGTTATTCACAATTTTAAAGTGGGAGATATAGTCGATCATGCTAAATTTGGTATGGGTAGAATAAAAAAAATTAAAGATGATACTGCAACAATAAGATTTGATTCAAATGGTATAAAAAAAATATCTTTAAAAATAAGTATAGAAAATAACATATTAAAAGCAGTATAAAAGGTGGCCATTGGCCACCTTTACTATATTAATTCTTTTCCTTTACTATACATTTTTTCATATATATCATCTGGTAAAAATAATCCCCCAGTCAGCCATGATATATGGACTCCTTTTTTATTAAAATCTAAAAATGCTGGCCCTAATATACTAGAAGCTGCTGAAGGCTCTACCTTAATATCTTCACTTAATTTTAATAATGTTAAGTATTTAAATAGCTGAAAGTCTTCAATGGTATATATACCATTTACTAAATATTTAGCCATATGGGAAACTAATTTAGAAGGTGATGCAACTGCAAGACCATCTGCTTCTGTTATATTATCGATGTTGAAATCGTTTACATTTACTTTATCATATTTTTCAGTTAATATCCCCATAAGCATACAGGGTGAATGTGTTGGCTCTACAAAATAACATTTTACATTATCACCAAAAACATGCTTTAAACCAAATGCAATTCCTCCAGGAGCTCCACCTACACCACAGGGTAAATATACATATAAAGGATTATCTTCATCTATAAAAACCTTTTCCTGATCTAGTTGATCTTTTAATCTAATAGCAGCAACACTATATCCTAAAAATAGATCTAGAGAATTCTCATCATCAATAAAATAACAATTTTCATTTAAATCACACTGTCTTCTACCTTCTTTAACCGCCTTATTATAATCCTCTTTATATTCAATAACATTAGCACCTTTTTTTCTTAAAAGTTTCTTTTTCCATTCCTTTGCATCCCTTGACATATGAACATCAACATTAAACCCTAAAGCAGCAGAAATAATTCCAATGCTAAGTCCTAAGTTTCCAGTAGAACCTACGGCAATTTTATATTGAGAAAAAAGTTTTTTAAACTCTTTATTTGATAACTTAGAATAATTATCGTTAATATTTAATAATCCCTTTTCAATTGCTATTTCTTCAGCATGTTTTAATACTTCATATATACCTCCCCTTGCTTTAATAGAGCCTGCTACTTTTAGATAATTATCACATTTTAGAAAAAGTTCTCCTTTAATTTTTCTTTTGTGTTGTTCTTCTAAGTTATATTTTAAAGTATCAGTTTTTACAAGGGGGGACTCTATAATTCCATCATTAGTTTCTGGAAACATTTTTTTAATTAGTGGAGCAAACCTATCTAATCTATTTTTAGCATCTATTATATCTTCATATTTTATATCGAAATTATCTTTTATTTCATCAAAATTATCTATCCGTTTATTTATCCAATTAACTTGTCTTAAATTTATTACATCATTTAATATACTCCTAGTATATAAATCCATAAGATCCCTCCTTTTTATACTTATATATTTTTTATTTTTCTATAAACTCTATTCTTTCTCCATTAGGTCCTTTAAAAAACATAATCCTAGTATCATTATGTTTTCTAGGCTCATCAAATAACATAACTCCCCCATACTCTTTTGCTTTTTCAATAGCTTTTTCCATATCTTCAACTTTAAAAGCTATATGATCAATAGGTCCTCTTTCTCTTTTTTCAAAGGGTTGTTTATATTTTAAAAACTCTATAATTTGTTCTCCACTTTTTAAATATAAAAATTTTAACCTATCATTTTCATCCTCACTATGAAATTTACAATCTAATACGTTACAATAAAATTTCTTAGTCTTATCTATGTCATCTATTACTATAGCAATATGAGCTAATTCATACATGTTACCACTCTCCTTATAATATATATTCACTAAAAATATTCTTACACCTTTAAATTTAATATCATAAATTATTTAATATTATATACTAAATTTATTAGATATAAGTTAAGTATACTTTTTTTCCTAAATCCTTCATTAAATTAACTAATTCATCTACTACATTCAATTTTATACTTAAGTCAACGGGTATATCAGGATTTTGATGTGCTGGATTAACCGCTTTTCCTATTAATAAATTAAGGTGTGTACATTCTTCTATTAATAATTTAGCTAATTGTGAAGCACCATCTTTGTTATTTAAACTTTTAATCTTTTCACCATCATTACTTAAAAATTCTTTTATTATCTCAACTGCCCTACTTAATGTTAAAACACCTTCTGTTACTAAATCAATTCCCCTTATATTTGCAGTTGGTGGAACTTCAGAATCTATATATTCTAAATTAACTTCTATTTCTCTATCTAATTCTCTAGATACTATTTTAGCAGCTGTACCTCCACAAACTACTTTTTTATCCTCATTTTCCATAAGTTTTTTAACTAACCACTTATCATTCTCTTCATTTTCCGGTGGTCCTGTGAACAATGTAACAGGTTCAGGCTTTCTTAAACATACAGTAACTGCTGTAGTATCATCCCCTGGGTTTTCCATATATAAACAATTGCATGTTTCTATAAGGTTTTTATTTATATTTTTACTAGTCTTATAAACTTTTGTTTGCTTTATAAGATAATCAGCCACATTTTCCCATTGCCAGCCAAGATTTAATATACCACCAACACCAGCATGGATAACACCATCACTTACCAATGTTAATACGTCTTTTTCCTTTAATTTTAAGTTGCTTTCCTTAACCTTTTTATTGTTTATTATTGTTTCCTTTTTATCTATATCTATAATTTTATTATCCCTTATAAAAAATATTGGCGGATTATCATACTCTACCATATAAACTGTTCCGTCTTCTTGAATTTTTATTATTCCAAATGTTGAGTAGGCAAGTTTTCTTACACTGCATACAGGAAGGGTTTTAGCAATTGTATCTACTGTTTCATAAATACCTGTCCCTTCTTTTAGAAGTGTACCTGCAATTTTTGTTGTTAATGTAGCTAGGATATTTGCCTTAACACCACTTCCTAATCCATCTGCTAAAACTATTATTACACTTTCATCATTTCTTATAACTTCAACCTTATCTCCGCAGAGTTCCTCGCCTTTTTTATTTAAACTATCATAAGCTACATCTATAAAATACTTCATCTTTTGTCACCTTTTTCTCCGATTGCAATATTCTTTAATTTAGTTAAAGTTGCTTTAGTTTCAGCTGTGGTCTCTCCTAATAAACTTGCAATTTCTTGAGCAACTCTCATTTGCTTATCTATTACATCTTGGGCTGCATTTATAGTATTTTCTTTAACCTTTGCTAACTCTTCTTTATTCTTTTCCTCATCTGTAACATCAGTTAATATAACCATAATCACATTTTGCTTTTCTATATATAATACGTTTCTATATAGTACAAGGCCATATTTAGGAAAAGATGATTTTTTCCCTATCAAATCTTTCCCGGTTTCCTTAACTTTTTTAATACATTCATCCTTTAATAGTATAGATACAGGTTTACCAACTAAATCATCTGCATTTATATTAAATAATCTCTCACAGGCTGGATTTACCTCTTTTATAATAAAGTTATCACAATCTAATAAAAATATTGCATTAGGACTTTGCTCAAATATTAAATTTCTTAAACTTTCTGCCTTTGATCTCATATATGGAAGACACATTTCTAATTCAGCCATCCCCTCATATACAGCTTGTGCCTTTTCTCTACAGGTTTTATAGCCACATGCATAACAATTCAGCTCATCTTTAGACTCATATTTACCCATTTTTTTTAGTATTTCTTCTATCTCTTTTTCAGAAGCAATATCTTTTTTTATGCTTTTATCTAAAAACTTTATATGAAAATCTATATTGCTATAGTCATAGTCAATATCATTAATACATTCTTTTTTAGTTTTTACATATTCTTTAATCTTTTTTTCCCTTAAATGAAAATTACCACTTTCTTTAGGCATACATGGACCATCAATACAACTTCCTTTACATACATTAAGTTCAACACATACACCCTCTAAATTATCTTTTTTTAAACATTCAAGTATTTCTTTACATTCTTCTATGCCATCAACTTGTATTACTTCATAATTATCATGGTTATTACTATCTAGAAAACTTGTAGCTACTCCTCTTTTTATTGGAAACTTATTACCTATCTTGAATGATTCTTTATCAAATTTCGTTGGTTTTAATTTTTTTAAATCTATACCTTCATCTTTTATCCAACCCTGTAATTCTTCAAAATTTAAAACAGAATTTATAATGCCTTCATTTTGAAAATCTTCAGCCTCAAATTTTTTAGCTATACAAGGCCCTATAAAAACTACATGACAATCCATACCATAGTTATGCTTTAGTAGTTTCCCATGGGCCATCATAGGAGAAACTATAGGTAACATATATTTTATTAATGATGGATAATATTTTTCTATTAAATAATTAGCTGAAGGACAACTAGTAGTAATTAAATTTTTTATATCTCCATTATCAACATAATCTCTATATAAATTAGATACTATTTCAGCACCAATTGCAGTTTCTTCTATATTATCAAACCCTAGTTTTTTTAGGGCTGTAACTATTTGCATTGGATCTTTCATTTCAAATGCACCTGAAAAAGAAGGTGCTATACTTGCTATTACCTTTTTATCACTTTTAATAACTTCCTTTATTTCTTTTACATTATTTAATACTTTTACCGCCCCTTTTGGACATACAACTTCACATTCTCCACAGGCTATACATCTGTCATTTACTACCTCTGCATGCTTGTCTATAATTTTAATTGCCTTAGAAGAACAAGCTCTTAAACATCTATAGCAATGATTACATTCTTCCTTTGAAAATTGTATTATATTCATTCTAATAACCTCCCCATTATAGATTCATTAAAAAATTCATCTACATTTTCTGGAGAAACTGATAATACATTTTCATCATTTATTTTTACTGCAACAGCTTTAGTGCACTCACCTAAACAGAATGCTGCTTTTAAAGTTACTTTATGTTCTAAACTTTTATTTTCAATTAATTCTTTTAATCTATTTATAACTTTATAAGACCCTTTAAGATGACAAGCACTCCCTATACAAACATTAATAGTTAACATTCTTATCAACTCCTTGTAACTATTCATCCTACAGTACAGTATACTACTTTGTTATTTTTATATCAACATTTTTTTCTAAATAAAAAAACTACTGAAAAAACAGTAGTTTTAAAGTTTAATATTTCTCATTTAAAAAATATATAGATAAAGTTCCAGGACCTGAATGGGCTCCTACAGCACATCCTATTTGGCCAATAACTATTTCTTTAGGATTATATCTTTTAATAATTTCTTTTTTTAGCTTTTTTGCAGCTTTTAAATCATCTCCATGATTAATTCCTATTGTCTGATTTTCTAAATTTATTCCTCTTTCATCCATTATTTCTAACATTCTTTTAAATACTTTCTTTCTTCCTCTTACCTTTTCTATAGGAATTAATTTCCCATCTTCAACATCAAGTATTGGTTTAATTTTTAAAACACTTCCTACAAAAGCAGCACCTCTACTAACTCTGCCTCCTCTGTATAAGTATTCTAAATCATCAACTGTGAAAATATGTTCCATATGCTCAGAATAAAAATTAATTGCTTTTATAATTTCATCCTTTGATTTTCCTTCTTTAGCCATCTTAGCTGCTTTATAAACGACTAATCCAAAACCAAGTGAAGCACATTTTGTATTAATAATATCTAAATCGAAATTTGGATATTCTTCTTTAATCTGTCCTTTAATAAGCTCAGATGTCTGATATGTACCGGATAATTCAGATGAAAATGCAATGTATATACAGCTTTGATTTTCCTTGGCTAATTTTTTAAATATCCCTTCAAATTTAGTAGGAGGAACCTGTGCTGTTTTAGGTATTTTACCCTCTCTCATTTCATCATATAGTTGTTTTGGTTTAATATTAACATTATCTAAATACTCTTGATTTTCTAAATATACCATTAGTGGAATTACATCTATATCATATTTCTCTACTATTTCTTTAGGTAAATCACAGGCACTATCTGTTAAAATTCTTATCCCCATCTTATCACCCCTTTACATTGATTATATAAAATTATGACTAATATGTAAATTACAATATAATATTAACTGTAAAAGCTTATCTAAATTTTTTATAAAAATTTGTTAACTTCTTTAATAATGGGTAATATAAATATGAATTGGTATGCTAATTATAAAAAAGAATACACGGAGGTTTTAGTATGTATAAAGATATAAAATATAATGAATACTCTAAAGAAATGCTTAAACAATTAGAAAAAGGAGTATTTTTAACTGTAAAGGATAAGGATGACTTAAATACAATGACCATAGCCTGGGGTAATATTGGGATTATTTGGAATAAACCAATTTTTACTATAGCTGTACGTTATTCTAGGTATACATATAATTTATTAGAAAATGCTAAGGAATTTACAATAAGCGTCCCTCTTAATAATGATATGAAAAAAGAATTATCTCTCTGCGGTACCAAATCAAAAAGAGATATTGATAAATTTAAAGAATGTAACTTAACGCCTAAAAAAGGAAAAATTGTAAATACACCTATCATTGATGAATGTAAACTTCACTATGAATGTAGAGTAGTTTATCAACAAGCAATGGACCCTGCTTTACTTAATGAAGAAATTAAAAAATTAAAATATAAAAATAATGATTACCATATTCTTTATTATGGAGAAATAGTTTCAAGCTATATTAAAAAATAAGTTCTCATTAATTATATTCAATAATATAAAAAATTAAGCCTATTTTTAATTAACTTGATTTTTATTGGTATTTTAGTTTACTTTTACTAACAATCCTAAAAGTTTTAATATAACAAAAATAAACCCACTAAAATATCATTGAATATATATAAATTAGAATATATAATGTTAAGAAAGCAAAATATGTAAACAATTTCATATAGTATTTTCAATAAAAACTAAGTTGGAGTGAGGAGCATGTTTAAAAACAAAGATTTAAAGGAAACTAAAATTCTATTAAATGATTATTTTAAAAAATCTTTAAGTCAAGAAGAATATAGTAAAGTAAAAAATTATTCACTATATAATCAAGTAAAAAAAATTATAGATAAATCAAAGGAAAATGAAACTAAAATAGAAGAAATTCTTACAGCTATGCCAGATCCTATCTTTGTAAGGGATAATGATAGAAATATCATATTTTGGAGTGAGTCAATGGAGGATTTAACTGGTTATACTAAAAAAGAAGCTATTGGAAGTAAATGTGAAGATATCTTTCAGGCATCTATTTGTAAAAATTGTGCAGTAGAACAATGTATAGAGATGAGAGAATGTATTAAAAAAGAAGAAATTACAATTAAACATAAAAGTGGAGATTTAGTTAATGTTTTAGCTTCTGCTTCTGGATTATATGACCATGAAGGAAATCCTGATGGTGGTTTAGAGATTATTAGAGATGTTACTAATGAAAAAAAACTACTTAGTAACATAAAAGAGGTAGCAGAAAAGGTAAGTGCAACATCCCAACAATTATCATCAACCTCAGAAGAAGTAACAAGTTCAGTCGAAGATTTAGCTAATAATGCTAATCATGTATCTGAAATAACTGATAAAGGTAAACAAGTAAGTGATAATACAAATAAAAAAGCAACCTATGGACATAAAGCTGCAGAAAAAGCAATAGAAAAAATGAAAACCATTGAAAAATCAGTACAAGACTCTAATAAATCTGTTAAAAACTTAAATGAAAAGGGAAAAGAAGTAGAAAGTATATTAAAGTTAATTAATGATGTAGCTGAACAAACTAATTTACTAGCTTTAAATGCAGCTATTGAAGCTGCAAGAGCAGGAGAAGCAGGTAAAGGCTTTGCTGTAGTAGCTGATGAGGTTAGAAAATTAGCTGAAGAATCTAGTCAAGCAACAACAAAGGTTCAAAGAATTATCAATGAGGTATTAAAAGGGTCTGAAGATTCTTTACAATCAATGAATATAGTTAATGAAGAAGTTACGGATGGAGTTAAGGTATTAGATGATACTGTTAACCAACTAGAAAATATTATTTCAGGTGTAAAAGAAACTAGTAAGTACATAGAACAAATTAATACAAATACAGGGGAAACTGCTGCATCAACAGAAGAACAAACTTCAGCTATGGAAGAAATAGCCTCTTCTGCCGAAGATCTATCTGAATTATCAGAAGATCTAAATAGAGAAATTCAAGAATTTTCATTATAACTACATAAGCTTAGTCACGCTGATTACCATCTCTTATTAAATCTTTAATTCTTTATTAATATTTATATTTTTTATAAAAAATCTAAAGGTTTTTAAGCTAATATTAATTATTAGGCATATATATAATTTTATTTCAATAAATTATAATATGAGATAATATTCCTCTTTATAACTAAGCTTTAAGGGGTGGTAAAAAATGACTAAGATTTTCTTCATAAGAAAAAAACTATTGTATGGCATAATTGGTGTAATTATTTTATTGATTGCTATTGTAATCGGACTTAGTTTAGTCTAACACCTTTATGTAAAAAAAACTTTCATAATGAAAAAGCCCTGATATTATATCAGGGCCAATTTTATGGGAAAAGCCTATAAAGGCTTTCGTGGGGCTTAATCATCAATATCGATTTTTATTATTCTTCTATTCCTAACTTTAAAGTCTCCTTCATCTCCTATATCTAAGTCATCAACGTCTATATCTTCACCATCTTCTTCTATATCTACATCTTCATCTAAGAAATATTCATATTCATGATCATCATCATCTATAGTGATTTTAATTCCAGATTCCATCTCACTTATTTCTTTAATTTCACCTTCTATTTCAAACTCTACATTTTCAACCTCCAGTGAAACTACTATATTATCTTCTAACTCTGCTTTAACTTCCATTCCTACCTCTAAGTCATCTAAATCTTTATTTCTATCATCTATCTCTACATCTGCTTCCTTTGATAGTCTATATTCTTCATCATCTATTGTTATATGATATACTCCTACTAAGTCTAGTTTTTCTATTTCTCCTTTAACTTCATCTTTTTCTATTTCTTCTGCTTCTATAGAAACTACTATATTATCTTCTAGCTCTGCTTTAACTTCCATTCCTACTTCTAAGTCATCTAAATCTTTATTTCTATCATCTATCTCTACATCTGCTTCCTTTGATAGTCTATATTCTTCATCATCTATTGTTATATGATATACTCCTACTAAGTCTAGTTTTTCTATTTCTCCTTTAACTTCATCTTTTTCTATTTCTTCTGCTTCTATAGAAACTACTATATTATCTTCTAGCTCTGCTTTAACTTCCATTCCTACTTCTAAGTCATCTAAATCTTTATTTCTATCATCTATCTCTACATCTGCTTCCTTTGATAGTCTATATTCTTCATCATCTATTGTTATATGATATATTCCTACTAAATCTAGTTTTTCTATTTCGCCTTCTATCTCTACATCCTCTGACTTTCTATATCTATAAACTTTTATTTCTCTAGCTCTATTTTTACTATCAACTGTTATCGTTACTTCGTCGCCTTTATTAATATCATCAAAATGTCCTTCGCCATTTTTAAATTCTACATCTATATCATCTATAACTTTAAATACTAAAACCATTTCTTTAATTTCTATTGCTATACTATCTTCATCATTTTTATCTAAGTTTATAACTTCCCCGGTATATTTTCTGATTATTTTATCTTCATCATAATCTTCATCTAATATTTCAATATAGGCTGCTTTTCCTTCTTCTATAGTTACTCTGACTATATCTCCTTTTTCTATCTCTTCATAATAAACTCTATCATTTCCTTCATAAACAACTACCTCATCTTCATCAACATCTATCTTTTTAATTTCTTTCTCTAAAATAATTTTTATATAATCTTCATATACTCTATATACTTTTCCTGTAAACTCATATTTATCTGCTTCACTATCAACTTTCTTATCTAATCTAGAAAATAACACAGCCATTTCAGCCCTGGTTAAAGTCCCCATTGGATCAAATCTATTTTGATTATCTCCTGTCATTATTTCTAAATCATTAATTAAATAAACATAGCCTATAGCACCACTAGGTACTAAAGAAGAATCATCAAATGGTAATTCTTCATCCATATGATCCTCTGCTTCTTCTTCATAACCAAGAGCTTTAATAACAATTTTAGCAACCTCATACCTTTTAGCCGGTGAATTTGGTCTAAAATGCATCATATCTACATCATCTAAAATTCCTTTTTCATAGGCTAATGTTATATATCCCTTTGCCCAATTTGGTACATCTTCGCCATTATAGATATCTGGAAGGTGGTCTATGAAAGTGCTTTCTTCTTCCCACCCCATAACTCTTAGAGCCATTGCAATGGTTTCTAATTTTGTCACTTCATCCCTCGGTACAAATCTACCATTACCTTCGCCTTTGATTAAACCTTTAAGTTTCATATCCTCAATAGCTTTTACTGCCCAAGGTAAATCATCAACATCTTTAAATAACTTTTTAGCTAACCCTGGTGGCATTCCTCCTTTTTTTCTAAGTCCAGGTGGAGTCCATCCATTACCATCTGCTAATGCTGATGATACCCCTATGGACATAATCATTGAAAATACCAATAAACTTACTAATATTCTTTTTACTCTCATTCCCTTACCTCCTATTTTATCTTTAATTTATCATATATCTTCGTGCACTATTAAATATTATTGGGGTAAAATAGAAAAAATCACAAATTATTTAAAATAATTTATGATTTTTCTATTTATTCTACTTTTTGTTTTTATTGCCATTATTTTTATTGTCTTTTTTATCATTACTTTTATTTTTTTTATTTTTATTATCTTGGGATTTATCAACTTTTTCTTTAGTATTTTTATTTCCATTATTATTCTGTTTATTAGCTTTCCATTCACTATCTTTTTTAGAATTTATCTTTTCTCTATCTTCATCTTTAGTTTTATTATTTTTATTTTTATTCACTTTTATATTTTGTTTATTGGCTTTCCACTCTTTATCTTTTTTAGAATTTACCTTTTCTTTATCTTTCTTATTAGTATCTTTATTTTGTTTATTATTTTTTTTATCTTCTTTATCAGCTTTTCTTTCTTTGTCTAGCTTATCTTTTTTATTCTTCTTCTCATTTTTAGCTTGTTTTTTCTTGTTTTTAAATTCCTTCTTTTCTCTTTTTCTACTTCCCTTTATTATTGATACTATTTCCTTAACTGATTTTTTAGAAATTTCTTCAAAACTAGACTCTTTATTTGTTTTTAAAGCTTTATTTATAAGAGCCATTCTTCCTGGAGATAAATCTTTTTCTCTAGCACTTTCTAAACTTTTTTTATCATTTTTTATAACAAGTAATTCACTTTCAGTTTCAGTTTCATTTATATGTTTTTTTACTGAACTAAATATTTTTTTGTCATCTATCTTTTTACCATCCTCTGTTATTGTTACTAATACAGTATTCTCATTTTCTGATTCTATATATTTATCTTCAATTGCCTTATCTACTATTTCATTTACTATACTATCTATAGATTTATTTTTATAATTTTCTACTTTTTCTACTATTTTATTACCATCATCATTAAGTCCCTTTATATCAATAACTCTATTAAACAAATTATAAGTTATCTCCACACTAGGGTTTATATCAACATTAACATATCCATAGGGCGTACAATATCCATAGGCTCCAAATGTTCCTGTCAAAACTAATACTAGTATTGCTGCAGTTGCTATAAATCTTTTCATAATATTATTTTTATTCATGTTATTATTTATTATTATTTCTTCGCCTATTTGTACATTTTTCCTTTCACTTACCTCTAAAAATTCACCGTCATTAGTCATTATAATAACCTTGTTATTATTTTTTTCCATTACTATACCCTTCATGCTTTCACCCCCTATTAATATAATCTTCTATTAATTCATAATCACCTGTGTAAACTATAACTAACGCTATTATATATATTCGACCTCTTTCTAACTTTTTTCGATGTATATTTTTAATTTCTTTAATTTCTTTTATTGGCATTCTTCCATTTTTGGTTAAAGTATGTAATATATCTTTATTGTTTACAATAATTTTAGCTATTTCTTTATATAAATCTCTTAATCTCTTTTGTTTAGGGGATGCCTTTACTAAATCACTAAAATTAATTTCCCACTTTTTTAATTCCTTTTTATATTCTAATATCTCTAATTTTCTTATTTTATTAGTCTCTTTACTTTTATACTGTAATACAGCTTTACTACTTCCTAATTCATAATTACTATTTTCATCGTCTTCTGAATCTTTTATAAACACCTCGCGACTTTCTTTCTGATGCTTTCTATAATAATCTATTAATCTTAAATTTATAACCCTTTTTGCAAAGGATAAAAATTTCCCTTTATCTCTATCATAGGAATCTATTGCTTCCTTAAATGCAAGCATTCCTATGCTTAATTCATCATCCCGTCCATATGTTAAAAATCTCCCTACTTTTTTTTGTGCAGTACTAGCTATGAATGGTTTATATTCTTCTATTAACTTATTCATTTCTTTTTTTTCTTTTTTAGCTTTATCTACTCTATCTTCAAGAGACCTTTTAAAAAACATGAACTCACCTCACTTTTGTGTCCCAAAATAGTAGTATAACACATAATTACATATATATATCTTCGTATATTACTACTTATAAATTAAGGTATTTTATATAATTTATACTATTTATATTATAACAGTAAAAGATAATTATATCTAAATAAAAATATAGAAATTAGCTCATAAAATTACACCAATTCACCAATAATATATATAGTATTAAAAATATAATTTTTGGAGGGATTTTAGTGGGTAAAAAAATTTTAGTATTATTTTTAGTATTTTCTTTAGTTTTCTCAGTTTCCTGTACTCAACCAAAGGAAAAACCTGATATGGAAGATAATTATGATGATATGAACAATGAATTAGAAACAAAGGAATCTTCTCTATTTCAGGAAGGAGAAGTGAAAAAATGTAAAGTATTAACTAATAATCTTAATGTAAGATCAGGTGCTGGCACTAATTTTGATGTTATTGGTAAATTAAAAGCTAATGAAGAATTAGACGTACTTGGTCAAGTAGGTAATTGGTATATTGTTAATATGCCAGGTAATAAAGTTGGCTGTGTTTCAGCAGATAACACTAAGGCTATAGTTGAGGACAATAAAAAGCCTAAAAAAACACCTGGCATGGCTGAAGATCCTACACCTAATGATGAAAATCAACCTATAGATGAAACTGGTCCTACAGGTGAAAAAGGACCTATAGATCAAACTGAAGATAATGTAGCTGAAAATGCTGAAGAAAATACAGGAGTAAAAAGGTTATCTAAACAAGAGCAAGATATGGTAGATTTAGTTAACCAAGAGCGAAGAAAAAATAATCTTAGTCCTTTAAAAGTAGACTTAGAATTAGCTAGAGTTGCTCGTATTAAATCACAGGATATGGTTAATAATAACTATTTCAGTCATTATTCTCCAACCTATGGTAGTCCCTTTGATATGATGGATAATTTCGGTATAGATTATTTACATGCCGGTGAAAATTTAGCAGGTAACTCAACAGTAAAAAGAGCCCATGATTCCTTAATGGGATCTAAAGGACATAGGGACAATATTTTAAACTCCCATTTCACGCATATAGGAATTGGAGTTGTTAAAAGTGATAAATATGGCAATATCTTCACTCAAATGTTTATAAGTAAACCTAAATAAAAATTATAAATGGCGGCAATGATTATAATCATTGCCGTTTTTTAAATACTAAATTTAACTTTTAAAAAGGAGTATTTATGAGTAATATAATTATAGGATTATTAGCAAGTTTATTAGCAGGACTTACTACAGGCTTAGGAGCAATTCCTATTTTTTTACAATTGTTATGCGAAAAGCCCACTGCTTCAGCTGTGGGATGGATAGCATCTTTATGAAAATAATTTATAAAGATGTACATTTTCATAATAATTATACGCATTCTCTGTTATAATAATTATATAGAAAATAGTAAATTTATGATACAAAGTGTTTTGACACGAGCCTTATACTATCGTTAAAGTAATTCATCAGAATATGCTTTGATAGTGAAAGTTTTAGGGAAATTAATTAGTTTTTATATGTTGTAAATATAAGAAATGCAAGTCTTATATTGAGAGTATAAAAAAAGTTAATGTACCTAAGAACCCCCTGCCTTTAGGCATGGAAGTGTCAGTAAAAGTATATCCCATAAAACTTTAGATTCTTTTTTAGGATTTGCAGCTGGTGTTATGTTAGCTGCTACATCTTTTTCATTAATTATTCCTGCAATAGAGGTAGGTGAAGATGACATAAAAGCCGCTATAATAGTTGTTATAGGTATATTACTTGGTGGAATTTTTCTTGACATAACAGATAAATATACTCCCCATGTACACATGTTAAGTAAAGATGTTAATACCTCATCTTCATTAGCTAAAATATGGTTATTTATCATAGCTATAACTATACACAATTTTCCTGAAGGCCTAGCTGTAGGTGTAGGCTTTGGTAGTGGCAATATCACAAATGGTATGACTTTAGCAATAGGTATCGCTCTTCAAAATATTCCTGAGGGATTAGCTGTTTCATTAGCACTTTTAAGAGAAAAATATTCTAAATCTAAAGCATTTTTAATAGCTTTATTAACAGGCTTAGTAGAACCTTTAGGAGGATTAATAGGTATTAGCATTGTAGAAATCGCTAAACCCATATTACCCTTAGGGTTAGCTTTTGCCGCAGGAGCAATGCTTTTTGTAATAAGTGATGAAATTATTCCTGAAACCCATAAACACGAATATGAGAGAGAAGCTACCTATGGTGTATTAATAGGATTTGTTATTATGATGTTTTTAGATATAACATTAGGATAAGTTAATGTTAAACCTTAATCCTAGTTTTTCTGTATTTTTACCAATTTTACTATTAAAGTTAAGGCTTAACTTTAACTGAAATCAAATAATATTTCTTATATGTTTAAAGTTATTCGTTAAGGTATTACTTTAACCCTTGATTTTCCTTTATTTAAGCGATTTAATATTTAATGTTAAAGTTTAACATTAAATAAAGCTGAGATTAATCTCAGCTTTAACTACTTGTTTGTAATACATTTTCTTTTTTTTCTCCTAATTTTTTAAACGCAACTGATAACATCAATTTAATACGATTTTCTTGATTTACTTCACTTGCTCCAGGGTCATAATCAATAGCAGCTATATTTGAAGCTGGGTAAGCTCTTCTTAATTCTTTAATCATACCCTTACCTGTTATATGGTTAGGTAAACAAGCAAATGGTTGTAAACATACTATATTATTTACATCACTTTCTATTAATTCAACCATTTCTGCTGTTAAAAACCAACCTTCTCCTGTTTGATTAGCCAATGATAGATGCTTTTTAGCGCTATCAGCTAACTCATCTATTGATTTAGGTGGTTTGAAACGCTTACTTTGTTTCAGTGCATTTTTTAATTCTTTTCTATAATATTCTATAGCTTTGATAGCTAAATTACCACCCATCATACCCTTAAAACTTCCTGATAAATCTTCATATTTAATTTTACTATTATAAGCACAATATAAGAAGAAATCAATTAAATCAGGGACAACAGCTTCTGCTCCTTCACTTTCAAGAAAATCTACTATATTATTATTTGCAGTAGGATGGAATTTTACAAGTATCTCTCCTACTATACCTACTTTAGGTTTAACTAAATCTTTATATATTCCTAGATTATCAAAGTCTCTAACAATATTATAAATATTTCTTTTAAATTCTTTATATCCACCTTTTTCTAGGGAACTTTGACATCTTTTAACCCATTTTTTATATAATTTGTTTGCAGAACCTTTAATCTTTTCATAAGGTCTTACTTTATATAGTACTCGCATTAATAGATCTCCATATACTAACCCCATCATCATATTATTAGCCATGGTAAATGAAACCTTAAAGCCTGGATTTTTTTCAAGACCTGAAGCATTTAATGATATAACTGGTATATGTTCAATCCCTGCATCCTTTAATGCTTTTCTAATAAAAGCAATATAATTTGTAGCTCTACATCCTCCACCGGTTTGACTTATTAAAACAGAAGTATTATTTAAATCATATTTTTCTGATTTAAGAGCTTTCATTATTTGTCCTACTGTAATTATTGATGGGTAACATGCATCATTATTTACATATCTTAATCCTTCATCAACAGCATCTTTATCCACTGATGGAAGAACTTCAATATCATAACCTGCCTTATTTGCCCCTGTCTTTAAAAACTGAAAATGTATAGGTGACATCTGTGGAGCTATTATTGTATGTCTTTTTTTCATATCCTTTGTAAATAAAACCCTTTCTGGTGGTTTTTCTAACTGCTTTGGAACAAAGTTAAATTTATCCCTTTCTTTCATCGCTGCTATTAAAGATCTAATACGTATTCTAGCCGCACCTAGATTATTAATTTCATCTATCTTAAGAGCTGTATATATCTTTCCATACCTTTGTAAAATCTCACTAATCTGATCTGTTGTAACTGCATCAAGACCACAGCCAAAGGAATTTAGTTGAACTAATTCTAAATCTTTTTTCTTAGCAACATAAGTAGCTGCTGCATACATTCTAGAATGATATACCCATTGATCTATTACTCTAAGAGGTCTTTCAGGTTTTTCTAAATGACTTATACAATCCTCTGATAATACTGCTATATTAAAAGATTTAATCATCTCTGGTATTCCATGGTTAATTTCTGGGTCAACATGATATGGTCTTCCTGCTAAAACTATACCTTTCATATTATTTTTCTCTATATAGTTAAGAACTTTTTCTCCTTTTTTCCTTACATCACTTTTATATCTTTCTAGTTCTTCATAAGCCTTATTTATTGCTCTTTTTATTTCTTTATTTGGAATGCCCTCATCCTTTAATTCATCTATAATCCTCTTTTTTAGCTTTTTAGAATCATCTAATGGTAAAAAGGGATGATAAAATTTAATTTCACCAGTCTGTACAACCTCCATATTAGCATTTATTGTTTCAGGATAAGAAGTCACTACAGGACAGTTATAGTTATTCCCTGCTTCTTTATCTTCCTTTCTCGCAAAAGGAATACATGGATAAAATATTTTCTTAACTCCTTTATTAATTAAATCCATAATATGACCATGGGCTAACTTACCAGGATAACACACAGATTCTGAAGGTATTGTTTCCATACCAAGCTCATATATTCTCTTTGATGAACGTCCTGATAACACCACATGATATCCTAATTCTGTGAAAAATGTAAACCAAAAAGGATAATCTTCATAAATATTAAGTACTCTCGGTATTCCCATTTTCCCCCTTGTAGCTTGAGATTTAGGTAATGGCTTATAATTAAAGAGTCTTTTATACTTGTATTCATAAATATTTGGAATATCATTTTCCTTCTTTTCTATTCCAGCGCCCTTTTCACATCTATTTCCTGATATATATTTGCGTCCATCTGAAAATTTATTTACCGTTAATAAACAATTATTACCACATAAGCCACAACGTTTCATTGATGTATGTATTTCAAAATCATCCAATTCTTTTTCTTTTAATAGCTTAGTTTCATGTCCCTTTTTAAACCTTTCCTTTGCTATTAAAGCTGAACCAAAAGCTCCCATAATACCTGCTATGTCAGGCCTTACAACCTCTCTTTTAGAAATCTTTTCTAAAGCTCTAAGAACTGCATCATTATAAAAAGTTCCACCTTGGACAACTATCTTTTGACCTAACTCTTCTGGACTTCTAAGTCTTATAACTTTATATAATGCATTTTTTATAACTGAAGTAGAAATACCTGCAGAAATGTCACTTATATTAGCCCCTTCTTTTTGTGCCTGTTTAACTTTTGAATTCATAAAAACCGTGCACCTTGTTCCAAGGTCTACAGGATTTTTTGATTCAATTGCCTTATTTGCAAATTCTTCAACATCCATATTAAGTGATTTTGCAAAGGTTTCAATAAATGAACCACATCCTGATGAGCATGCTTCATTTAACATTATTGAATCTATAACACCATCATTAATTTTCAAACTTTTCATATCCTGTCCACCAATATCTAATATAAAATCTGCTCCTGAAAGAAAAAAGTCAGCAGCTTTATAATGGGCTACAGTCTCTATTTCACCTATATCTATTTTTAAAGCCGATTTAATCAATTGTTCTCCATAACCTGTAACAGTAGAGTTAACTACTTTAGTTTTATCATTAATTTTACTATACATATCCTTTAATGCTTCTATACTTGATTTTAACGGACTTCCTTTATTACTATCATAATGGGAATATAATAATCTTCCTTTTTCATCTATTAACGCTATTTTAGTTGTGGTAGAACCTGCATCTATACCTAAAAAAGCATTCCCTTGATAACTATTTAAATCTACCCTTTTGACTTTATTTTTTTCATGTCTTTCTTTGAAATCTTCATATTCTTTTTTTGTTTTAAATAATGGATCTAAATTTTCATCCTCTCCATTATTCATTTTATTAATCCCAGGTACCCTTTCATATAAACATTCAAAGGAATGTGGTTTTTCATTTTTAGAAGATAATGCAGCCCCCATAGCAACAAAATATTGTGAATCCTCAGGAAATATTATATTTTCCTTTTTAAGTTTTAATGTTTCTATAAACCTTTTCCTAAGTTCAGATAAAAAGGATAATGGACCTCCTAAAAAAGCAATTCTTCCTCTAATAGGTTTGCCCTGTGCTAAACCACTTATAGTCTGATTTACAACCGCTTGTAAAACTGAAGCTGCAATATCTTCCTTTGCTGCCCCTTCATTTAATAATGGTTGAATATCAGTTTTTGCAAAAACCCCACATCTAGAAGCTATAGGATATATTATTTTATGATCCTTAGCAAGGTCATTAAGTCCTGATGCATCAGTTTGTAATAATGATGCCATCTGATCTATAAAAGCTCCAGTGCCCCCAGCACATGTCCCATTCATTCTCTGCTCTATAGATTCTCCAAGATATGTTATCTTAGCATCTTCTCCTCCTAGTTCTATTGCTACATCTGTCCTTGGGATAACATTTTCAATTGTGTTAGTACAAGCCATAACTTCCTGAATGAATGGAATTTCTAACGTTTTAGATATATTGATTCCACCTGAACCTGTAATCATTACTGTTATTTTATTTTTTTGCAATATATTTTTAGCATCTTCAAATATCGAAACTACTGTGTTTTTAATATCTGAAAAGTGCCTTTTATATTGTTTAAAAAGAATATTAGCCTTCTCATCTAAAACAATCATTTTTACAGTTGTAGAACCAATATCAAGACCAACATTTAATACTCTGTGCATCTTTCTTGCCCCCCACTTAACCATTTTTAATTATCCGGTTTACTCATATACTAATTTTAACATATTATTAGTAAAAATAAGTAATTTTTATATAATTTTATAATATATTTTTTAAATTTAAAATCTACATAATAACTTATATCTTCCATTTTTCTTATAATCTATGTTAAGTTAATCTAAGTTATTCTTAATTAAATATATACCCTATTTATGTAAAGATAAATTTAAAAATTATTTGAAGGGTAAAATAGACATCTAATTATTTTACCTATAAAATGTTACAGAGGAAACATCCGCCAATACCCAAGAAGTTTCAGCATCATCAGAAGAACAGCTAGCTTCATTAGAAGAAATCACATCCCTAGCTACTACAACGAAGGAATTAGCTGAAGATCTTCAAGGCAATGTAGAAAATTTTAAAATTTACTAGTATAAATAAAAGCTATTGATTTCTATCAATAGCTTTTATTTAATCTTATTTTAATTTCTCAAAGTAGCTCCTAACATCAACATCCATAGCCGTAATTTTTTACATTTAAAAAATAAATGGAAAATAAAATATCAATAAAAAGAGTAAATAAACTTTAGTTTGAACTATCCAAAAAAAGTAAGTATCCATACAAAGTAAATAAAATGTATTAAACTTTTACTCTTTTTTTGAATTTATGCTTAAATGATATTTATTTATTAATATATCTAATTCTTGACTTAATTTTAATATTTTATTTTCATCTTTATTCCCATTTCCTAATAATTTATTTAATTCCATTTTCTTTTTTTCAATCTCAAGTTTTATATCTTCCATATCCCTTACCTTCTTTTTATACTTTTATTTTATTCTCCCTTCATTACCAATTCTTTATCCTTTTTTATTACATTATTTAAAACTGTCCAAATAACTTCTTTTTCAAATCCTTTTCTCCATGAACATACACCAGCAATATCATATTCATTAACTAAACTAGCCTTAAGTTTAATTGAGCGCTCATCCTCTATCCAAATTCTATATACATTGTCATCCTTATTATACTCAGTATAATTCTGTCCTTCCTCCTTAAGCCATTTAACTTTTAAATCTCTTTCTTCTATTTTCTCTTTTACACTTTCCATAGATAGTGCCTTTGAACTGACCTTTATTTTACCATTAACTTTTTTTTCCTCCCATTCCCTTGTATAAAATGGGATTCCCATTAATACCTTTTCTTTAGGAATATATTTTAATGTTTTTTCAATACCTCTTTTAACCCAATCTATTGATGCCACTGACCCACTCTTAGGAGATGTAGCCCAGTGTTCATCATAGGTCATAACCATGCAATAATCTAAAATATCTCCTAATTTTTCTCTATCATAAAATTTTGACCAATATAAACTTGAAGAAGGCACTGTCATGTCCATAGAAACTACTAGCTTTTGTTCCTTTAAAGCCTTTGTTAACTTTGCTATAAAGGATGTTAGTCTATCTTTATCTTTATAATATACATTTTCAAAATCTATATTTATTCCATCTAGATTATATAAACTAGAGTATACAATAAGTTGTTCTATAACTCTATTTTGACTTTCTTCACTTTTTAATAACTCATTAGTTAAATCTCTATCAAAACTGTTATCTACTAACGCCCATACTTTATATCCTTTATCATGGGCATCTTTTACATAATTTATATCTCCATTATTTACTATATATCCACTTTCATCTACAATAGAAAACCATGTAGGAGATATTACATCAAGTCCTTTTATTTTTTCATCCTCAGCTAATTTTGGAGAGTCTTTTCTTATATAATCCCAAACAAGATTAATTTTCCCTTCTTTGTTCCATTCACTTCTTACGCTATTTAATTTATTATCTGTCTTTTTTTCATCTTTAATGATTTTTACTTTTTTATTTACAACATAACCAATATATCCTTTTTCTGTTCTTACCTTTAACCATTTTCCATCATCATTAAATACTTTTATTTCATCTCCCTTATGAAGCTTGTCCATTCTAAAACTAAAGAAAGAGTCTTTAGGTCTTAGATATGTTCTTTCAGTTATTTTTCCTTTCTTCATATTAGTATTAGTTTTATCTATAGTTAGTATATTTGTATCTTCTATATAATTTACTTTAATATTAAAAATTTTTTCAAATCCTTCAATATCTATATAATGAGTATCATTAATTTCTTTTACTAAAAAATTTAAATTAACTCCCTCTTTTATTTTTTCAGTAAGATTATCTGTTTCTAATTTAAATTTAGGAGCTTTCATCCCCAAATATAATCTATCATATTTTTTACTTAACTCTACATCTTCATAAATATACTCTTTTAAAGTACTAATTGGTATAAGTATATCTTCATCAACAATTGGATGCTTTTCAGTATCTATAACTAAATCTTCTATTACTAAATTAGTTTTATTCTTCTCAAAAGCCTTAACAACATCTTTAGGATCTATAGGTTTAAAAAATAATAAACCTAAAACTGTTATAGTTGTTACTAGCATTATTACTGTAAATAGTATTATTCCCTTTTTCATGAGTAGCTCCCGTTACTAAATACCTTTAT